>CAUWLJ010000020.1:0-46878 GCA_963559585.1 uncultured Eisenbergiella sp.
GAGGGATGCGCTGGATCCCAGCAGCGGGAATTGAAATTGGGATTTTGGCTCCGGGAGGATGGCAGGGGGACGCGCTTCTGCCCCGGGGCGGAAGCGCTGTTTCCTGTATGGCCGGAGGTAAAATGCAGTTTTGTGGAGAGAAAATAGAGCTGCTGTTTGTTGGCAGGAATGGAGTTTCAAATACATTTCTAACGACAGGCAGTAACATAAGAATTTCGTGTGTTAGGAATGAATGGAAAGGGACGCAGTATGGAGAGAAGAGTATTGGGGGAGCGGCTTTTTCGGGAGTTTAAGTGGTTTCATGAGAATCCGGAGCTGTCTTATGAGGAGGCTGGGACGACGGGGCGGATCCGGGAGTTTCTGGAGGGGGAGGGGATCGAGATCCTGGAGTGTGCGCTTGAGACGGGGCTTGTGGCGGTGATCCGGGGAGGGAAGCCGGGCGGGGTGCAGGCTCTGCGGTGCGATATTGATGGGCTTCCGGTCCGGGAGGAGACGGGGCTTTCTTATGCTTCTAAGATTCCGGGAAAGATGCACGCCTGCGGGCATGATTTTCATATTGCGGCCGGGCTGGGCTGTGCCTGTCTGCTGCAGGAACGGCGGGAGGAGCTTGCGGGAGTGGTGAAGCTCGTGTTTCAGCCGGGGGAGGAGACCTCGCTGGGGGCGCTGAAGGTGCTGGAAACGGGTGTGATGGAGGATGTGGAGCAGATCTGGGGGCTTCATGCGGATCCTACTAACGAGACTATGGCGGTGGGGCTGCGGGAAGGGTATGTGGCGGCTGCGGTGGATCGGTTCGTGGTGAAGGTGAAGGGGGCGGGCTGCCACGGGGCTCATCCGGATGATGGGATCGATCCCGTTCCGGCGGCCTGTGCCATGGTGCAGGCGTTTCAGACGATCGTGACGCGCAATATTAACCCCTTTCATCCTGCTCTGGTGAGTGTGACCCGTATTCAGGCGGGAAATACCTGGAATGTGATCCCCTCAGAGGCAGAGCTGGAGGGAACGGTGCGCACCATGAGCCGGGCGGACCGGGAGCTGTTTGAGAGGCGGATAGAGGAGATTGCAGCCTCCACGGCCCGGGCCTACGGCGCGCAGGCCAGCCTGCAGTGGATTCCCGGCCCGCCTGCGGTGTCAAATGACGGCAGGATGAGCGCGCTGGCGTCTGAGACTGCCGGGAGGCTTGGGCTGTGTGTGGTTGAGGAGGAGCAGTCCATGGGCGGGGATGATTTTTCTTTTTATGAAACTTATGGAAGGGAAATACCGGGCTGTTATATTAA
The DNA here is from genome assembly GCA_963559585.1 of uncultured Eisenbergiella sp. GTDB lineage: Bacteria > Bacillota > Clostridia > Lachnospirales > Lachnospiraceae > Eisenbergiella. The sequence continues at coordinate 1,275 of CAUWLJ010000020.1, forward strand.
GATTGGAACGGGAATCGGCCCTACCATCCATCAGCCTGGCTTCTGCGTGGATCCGGCCGCGCTGCTTCCTGCGGCGGAGTACCTGGCAGAGGTGATTCTGGCGGCAGCCGGGAAGGAGATAGAGGGGAATCCAGAAGGGACGTTTTGAGAATGGGCGTGGGATGGCTGCTGTTTACAGGCTTGCCGGTGGACAGCGACTGATACATATAGAATTTACCTCTCAGGTAAATTGCGGTTTTGACAAAATGTGATAGTCATGCTATTATAGATTTACCTCAAAGGTAAATCTGAAAGAGAGGTGCCGGTTTGGATATCACGTACAAAAACAGGAAAATCGAAAAAATTTGTACGGATGCCAAAACTGCAGAGAGAACATATGGCCGGGAGATGGCCGATAAAATACATCAGCGTATGGATGAAATTAGTGCTTCAGACACAGTTGAGATGATGATAAAATTCCATATCGGTCGATGTCATCCTCTTACACAAAACAGAAAAGGACAATACGCGGTGGATTTGGTTCATCCGTACAGATTGGTATTCGAGAAAAATGGTGATGAAATCCAGATAGTGAATGTTTTGGAAATAGTTGATTATCATTAATGGTCAAGATGGCATATTAAGGAGGCAGCACTATGGTGAGAAGTCGCAGTATTATTGCAACGCCACCTGGGGCGACAATTAAAGAGCAGTTGAATGACAGAGGTATGAGCCAGAAGGAGTTTGCAGCCAGGATGGATATGTCTGAGAAACATATCAGCAGGCTTATAAATGGTGAAGTACAGCTTACGCCTGAGACAGCGGTAAGATTAGAGATGGTGCTTGGTATTCCGGCTAAGTTCTGGAATAATCTTGAGGCAGTCTATAGGGAGAAAATTGTTAAAGCAGAAGCAGAGAATGCAATGGATGCTGACGCTGAAATAGCGAAACGATTCCCTTATAGCGAAATGGCGAAATTCGGATGGGTTCCTGAAACGGGGAAATTAAAGGAAAAGGTTGTATATCTTAGGAAATACTTTGAGGTAGTTGAACTTTCAATCCTTGGAAATGAACAGATCACAAGAATTGCCTGCAGAAGACTGGCAATTACTGAAAAGAGTGATCTGGCTTTAATGGCGTGGACACAGGAAGCAAGGATCAAGGCACGTGATATCCAAACGGCGCCAATTAACATCAGGGGGGTAATTGCTGCTATGCCGGAAATACGAAGAATGACGATCCTAAAACCAAAAGAGTTTTGTCCGAAGATAAAAAAATGTCTTGCGGATTGCGGAATAGCGCTTGTATTTCTTCCACATCTAAAAGGTTCCTTTCTTCAGGGAGCTTCCTTCATGGATGGAAATAAGATTGTTGTTGGGCTTACAGTAAGAGGGAGGGATGCTGATAAGTTTTGGTTCAGCTTGTTCCACGAGCTCGCACATATTGCGCTTGGTCATGTAGGACAGCCAGATGGGACGTCTGAGGATGATGAAAAAGCTGCTGATAAATGGTCTGGTGATACGCTGATTGGTTCTGATGATTTTGAAGTCTTTAGAAGAGACCGGGATTATTCCGAGAGAAGTGTTCTTCAATTTGCAAAAGCCCAGGGAATTGCGCCTGGAATCGTAGTTGGAAGAATGCAGTTAGAAGGAATGATAAAATACAGCATGCTGAATCATTTAAAAGAAAAGTATGAGATTGCAATATAAATTGACATAAGTCAATGATGGTATTGAATGGGGCTGCTGTGACAGCCCCATTTTTACAGTATGACGGACAGCCGCAGGTTTGAGCAGAAAGTCTCGTTCTTTACCCCGCCGAGGGGGCGGGAGCGTCACAAATAGCTCCGCCCCGTCACTTGCGCTCCGGAATGGGGATCAAAAGTAGTCTGAGAAATAAGGCTTTTCCACCGGAATCAGCCGTTCCAGCCAGGTGAGCATATAGTATTCGGTGTGGATTTTCTCATGCTCGTACAGATAGCTGGGGCGCTTGTAGCCCATGAGCATGGTGGTCAGGGTGTTGATGGACAGCTCCACCACATTGATGGAGAGGTTGTCCTCCACCCGTTCGCAGGAGGTCTCGCCGTCGTGCCAGGAGAGGAGATAGTCCCCGGTGTTCCAGGGGGCCATTTCGTCCGTAACGCGGAAATGCAGCTTAAAATCCTCGGGCTGTACCTGGAAGGGATACTTTTGGAGGAAATCCTGCACATCCAGGATTCTGGCCATGATGTAGGGGGAAATGGTTTCGGTAATTTCGCTGTCCTCAAAAAGGTAGGCCATGGGCTCGCCGGAGTAGTTGTCTCCCTGCACCTGGGTGATCATGGAAAAATGGGCGCTGATGTAGTTCCACAGCCCGTAGCTGGCCTCAATGTTTAAATAGACCATTTCCTTGATGTGAAAAATTTCATTTGCAATGTAGTAGACCACATACCCCAGCGGCCTGTGGTCTTTGTTGTAGTAGACGGCGGCGATCATGTCGTCGTTTTCCCAGCGCCAGTATTCGTCCCAGGCCAGGCTGTCCCGGATCAGGGCGCCGTGCCTCTGGAGGGCAAAATAGGAGTGGACGTTGTGGTAGTCCTCGGAATCCAGGCTGACCCTTTCCACCATGCCCTCTACGGGGCGGGGCTTGGGAAGCTGGGTGTCCTTTACTGTGAAGGAAAGCTTGTCGGAAACGATCTCCCAGCCCATTTTCCGGTAAAAGGGGATGGAGTAGGGGTACAGGAAGGAGATAGGGAAGCGCTTGCTGTGCATATAGTCGATGGCCCGGTGCATCAGGGAGTGGATCAGGCCGCGGCCGGTGTATTCCGGGTAGGTGGCCACTCCGGTGATGCCGCCCATATCCATGATGGTGTCGTGAACGTTCACCTGCATGGAATAAACCACGATCATGGAGGCCAGCCGTTCCTTGTAAAACCACCCAAGCACGTAGGCCTCCTCCAGCATGGGGCGTTTGGCGTATTTGAATTCCTCCTGCTGCCAGCCTGTCTGCAGCAGCTCATAGGAGGTTACCTGAAACGCATACTGCAGCAGTGCATTAAACTGCTCCAGGTCGCTTCTGTCCAGCTCCCGCATACGGAAGTCTCCGTGGGTTTCCAGATAGATATGGGATTCTTGTGTATGCTTGTCTTTGTTTTTCATAAAAATGTGCCTTTCAAATCAGATGGAATGCTTTCTTTTCATTCTACATCAGGCCGGGCAGGCCGTCCATGGCTTTTTGGAGAAGAGGTCCTGTTTTTTTAGAAGTGGTTCCGTCTTATGGGCAGGACGGTAAAACGGAACCACATTCCGTCTCCTATTGATCCCTGATCTGCCTTCCCTCTGCGTTCATGTGGTATCCGTCCCGGTAGATCAGCTCCGATACGGGAACGATCTGATAGCCCTGAGCTTTCAGATTGGTAAGCAGGGTATCCAGGGCCTGTGCCGTATATTTGGCGCCGTTGTGGCAGAGGATGATGGAGCCGCTGCCCAGGTGCTTGTGGTCACAGACCGTGCGGATGATAGAATCGGCTCCGTAATCCTTCCAGTCCAGGGAATCCACATCCCACTGGATGGAATAATAACCGCATTTGGCAGCGGTGTTGATGACCTCATTGTCATAATCACCGTAGGGCGGTCGGAAAAGGAACATGTCATATCCGGTCAGCGTTTTCACTTTTTCATGTACCTTCATCAGCTCCTGTTCTTTCTCCTCGTTGGAGAGCTGGCTCATATTTTTGTGATTTTCGCTGTGATTGCCCAGATCGTGTCCGGCCTCCAGGATGGCCTTCACATCCTCGGGATAGTTTTCCACCCAGCCCCCTGTCATGAAAAAAGTGACGTGCACATTATGTTTTTCCAGAATGTCCAGAATTTTCTGAGTATCCTCGTTCCCCCAGGCGGCGTCGAAGGAAAGCGCCACCTTTTTTTCATTCGTATCCACACAATAGATGGGAAGCTCTCTGCCGTTGATGGTGCTTGAGACGGAGATAGCCTCCGGGACAAAGGTAGTGATGCACTTGACAAAGACGGCTACGCCGAAAAGGAACAGGGCGGATTTGACAGCCTGGACGCGCAGATTCGACTGAAAATCCTCGGCCTCCCGCATCCTTTTTATCTTGCATTGTATGAGATGGGCAAAATCTTTTAACATAAGAATCTCCATTCCGGAGCGTAAGCGACGGGGCGAAGAAAAATTGCGAATGCAATTTTTCTTCTGCCAAAAAATAAGCCATCAGGCTTATTTTTTACACTTGGCATCCTGTATGGTTGTTTTTACAGTATATGCGGCGGAAGGGGGAGTATGCAGACAACGGCGCGGCCTCCCGGATGGCTTTATAGGGCTGGCGGCAGGCGGAGCCGGCGCGGCTGTGTGCCTGAAAGACACGGCAGGAGCCTATGGTTTTACCGGCCGCAGCACGATGGGTTATCGGAAGTATTCCTCCAGATTTCTGGGCCCGCCCAGAGCCTCACGGGCCAGATGGAGAGCGCCGGAGGGGGAGACGGCAGTGTACCAGCGGATCAGTGAAATGGCATTGCCGCGGATTTCCAGCGCGGTTATGGTCTGGGGCTGGATACAGCACCCGTCATTGAAATAGGGACAGGAGCCTGGGGCAGGAAACGCCGGGCGGTGGGTGTGGCCCGCCACAAGGAGGCGGTTCCGGCTCCCCGCGTAAGCGCACAGGGCCTTTTCGGTCTGCTCCGCCAGCCTGACGGGTCTGGCCGGCGCGGCGGGAGCCTTCAGCCCGATGATTTCCAGGGGCTTCCATACATGGCGGACGAGGAAGCGGCCCAGCCTCCACAGCTCGTCGTTGATCAGGCTTGCCTGGTGGCCGTGGGTCAGGTAGAGTCTGATCCCGGACCGGGTATGCTCCAGAATCAGGCCCTGTGTGACGGGGAGGGAGCGGAGGAAGGCTGAGGCATCGTCGGGGACAGCAGATACCGGAGGGCAGCCCATGGCAGGGGAACCGTCGGGGGAGGCGGATGCCGATGGGCAGTCCCTGCCCGGGAAGCCGGGCCGCATTTTCACAATGTCGTGGTTGCCGCAGAGCATATACAGGCGGCCCTGGCGGTAAAGGCGGTCAAGCAGGCGGAAAATGCGTTCATGGGTCTGGACAATGGTGTGCATACAGCGGTTTTCCCACAGCTCATCTCCGTCGCCCAGTTCAATGTAGGTGAAGCTGTTTCGATCATAGTATTCCAACGCCCCCTGAAAGAGGGTGCTGTTGGGGAGAAAATTGTCGGCCACGCTGCCCTGCCCTCTGTGACAGTCGCTCATGATGACGATGCGGGAGCTGTCATCGAAGGGCAGAACGGGTGCGGCGGCAAAAAGCCGGTCAAGCTTGGATGCAAGGGAGGGCACAGGCATCACCTCCCCGTATTCTGACGGCAGGAGCAGTGATCGGATCCGCAGGAACAGCGATTGGATTTACAGGAGCCAGGACTGGATCCACAGGAGCAGCGATTGGATTCACAGGAACCAGGACTGAATCCGCAGGAGCCGGGGCAGATACATTTGCAGAAGCAGGGGAGGGCACAGAAGGAAGGCGGGCAGCCGGGCCTGGGCGGCCTGGGAGCTTCCGGGGCGGGGCGGCGGACACCTGCCAGCTCCAGGAGCCAGCCGAACCCGTCGTAAAAGGCTTTTGCATACAGGGAGCGCATACAGAAGCTGAAAAGCCTGGGAACCAGCCTTTTCAGGTAATCCAGCTTGTCGAGAGAGGTGTGATACCCTCTTGTGGCCGTGCGGTAAAGCTGGCAGTTGGCCTGATTCATCTGGCTGGCAGCCTTTTCCTGAAGGCTGCCGCGGGACTGCGGCTGCGGGCTGTGAGGGGTGTGGTAGCGGATGCGGACGGTATTGTCCCGGACGGAATATTCCCGCCTGCGGTAGCCCAGCCCCTGCAGGGCCTCCAGAAAGGCACTGCACATTTCAGCGGAGGGGAACCGGATCCTCACATCCATGGCAAGCTGGTCAGGGCGGGAATACATCCCCAGCTTGAAGCCGGTGAGCCACCAGTGCAGGCCGCTGCGGCGCAGGACAACCCTGCCCCTTCGGCGGAGGGTGAAGCGGATGGGGAGCATTTCCTCATCGGAGGCGCAGTGGTAGAAGGCTCCGGTGAAGCGGCTGCTGCGTATATCCGCCTCCTGTGTATTGTAGATACCCACCTCGGCTCCGGTGGTGATTCCGTACTGGCCCTTCCACAGCTGGATCAGCCAGCGTTTGCCGCCGTAGTCAAAACGGATGGGCTCGCAGTCCATTACCATATTGAAGGCGGAGGCGCCTTCGTCGTAGAGCCGGCAATAGCCCATTTCCCTCTGCCAGCCCTCCTGCAGAGAGTAAAAAATATCCTGTTTTTCATCGTAGGCAAAGCCTGCCTCAGAAAGCTCCCGGTTCAGCTGGCGGATCCGCTCCTCGTCGCTGCCGGAGGGATGCGCCCGCCTTGCCCGCAGGATGCGCACTGCCAGGAAAACCAGACCTGTAAGAAGAAGCAGGATAAGGAAAAGAAAGATGATTTTGAACATCATATGGAATCCTTTCACAGATGCTGTTGCCATATCTTATGACGGGATTCGACAAATGGTGACACGCTCCGGGGTCATGAGGGAACGGTTGAAACAGTTTGGCACTGCCCATTGAAAAAAGAGGTGATTTCTGACATAATGAGGGGGATGGCCGTGGATTGGCATAGCGGCCGGATATGAGGAAGGGGAATCACATGACTGCTGTGCTTGCAAAAGCCCTGGCGTTTATCGGGGTGATCGCCATGGCCTATCTTTTGAAGCGGAAGGGCTTCTTTGCGCTGAAGGATTTTTATCTGATTTCAAGGATTGTGGTGAAGATCACGCTGCCCTGCGCAATCATCTACAATTTCAGCCGGATCACCCTGGATGCTTCCATGCTGGCACTGGTTCCGCTGGGATTTGCCTGCAACGTGCTGCTGGTGGCGCTGGGGTACCTGGTGAACCGCAGAGGAAGCCGGGAGGACAGGGCGTTTGGAGCTGTGAATCTGTCCGGCTACAACATCGGTAATTTCACCCTGCCCTTTGTGCAGAGCTTCCTGGGCGAGACGGGCTTTGCGGCCTGCAGCCTGTTTGACACGGGAAATTCGCTGATGTGCACCGGGCTGACCTACAGCGTTGCGGCGTCGATCCGTGGGAAGGAAGGGGCGGCGGGCGTAAGGGGGATGGTAAAAACGCTTTTTTCCTCCGTTCCCTTTGATTCCTACCTGATCATGACCGTTGTGGCGCTGCTTCATATCCGGCTTCCGGAGCTTTTTGTGGATTTTGCTCAGACGGTGGGGAACGCCAATCCCTTTCTGGCGCTTCTGATGATCGGGATCGGCTTTGAGATCAGGCTGGATCGGAGCAAAATTGCCAGGCTGATCAAAATGCTGGCGGCGCGCTACGGGACGGCGCTGGCTCTGTGCCTGATATTTGTGTATCTGCTTCCCTTTGAACCGGAGGTGAGAAAGGCGCTGGCCATCATTGCCTTCGGCCCGGTTTCCAGCGTGGCCACAGCCTATACGGGGGAGCTTGACGGGGATGTGGAGCTGTCCAGCGCCATGAATTCTCTTTCCATTGTGGTCAGTATTGTGTGCATTACCGGGCTGCTTTTGATTTTGTGAGGGGAAAACGTGACAGTTCAGCCCGCGCCCATCCGCAGAAAACCGTGGACATCCGGCATGGAATCTGTTACCATCAAGAATGTTTCCGCGGTGGAGCGCGTTTAACAGGAGGTAAGGATTGAAAATAAGCCGTCAGGCCTATTTTCAATCAACAGCTTTGTGCCGGAGCGTCACAAAGCTGTGTGGACCGCAGACGGGAAAACGATATGCGTTTTCCCGCCGCGGCCGAAGCTGAAACGCTCCGGCATGGAGGTAAAAATGAAGCCTTTGATTTTTCAGTCCGATTTCGGAAGAGCAGACGGTGCGGTGAGCGCCATGTACGGCGTCGCGTACAGCGTATGCGATGAACTGAAGATATCCGACCTGACCCATGAGATCCCCCAGTATGACATCTGGGAGGCGTCCTACCGTCTGATTCAGACGGTGAGCTACTGGCCGGAGGGGACGGTGTTCGTGTCCGTGGTGGATCCCGGCGTGGGCTCTACCAGAAGAAGCATTGTGGTGGAGACGGAAGGCGGGCAGTACGTGGTGACGCCCGACAACGGGACGCTGACCCACATCAAGCATCTGAGCGGGATCCGGGCGGCCAGGATCATTGACGAGACGGTGAACCGTCTGCCCGGATCGGGAGAGAGCTACACCTTCCACGGGCGGGACATTTACGCTTATACGGGAGCCAGGCTGGCGGCCGGCGTGATCGATTTTGAGGGCGTGGGGCCCGAGGTCCCTGCGGAGAGTGTGGTGGAGCTTTCCTTTGAGCCTGCCGTACTGAAGGAAGGGGAAGTGACGGGAACCATCGACGTGCTGGATGTGCGTTTCGGCAGCCTCTGGACGAATATCCCCAGGGAAATGTTCCTGAAGCTGGGCGTGAAGCACGGGGACAGCGTGGAGGTGATTATTGAGAAAAGGGGACGCACGGTGTACCGTACCTCTCTGATCTACGCCCATTCCTTTGCGGACGCTTATATCGGCGAGGCACTGGTGTACGTGAACAGCCTGGATTTTATGGCGGTTGCCATCAACCAGGGGAATTTCGCCCAGGCCTATAACGTGGGAACCGGGCTGTCCTGGAAGATTACTATGAGAAAATCCACGCTGAACAGATAACAGCCGGATATGGGATCGAATCGGGAGGCATAAGAGCGTCTGTCGGCTGGCTTTCCGGTGAACAGGAACGCAGAAGAAGCAGATAATAAAAAAAGAAAGAAGCCTATACGGGCAGAACGGAGTAATTAAGAAGTATGTTAAAACAGATTTTGCAGGGTATGGTTGTGGGTATTGCGAATATTATCCCCGGTGTGAGCGGCGGAACGATGATGGTGTCCATGGGGCTGTATGACAAGCTGATCCATGCCATCACCCATCTGAAAAGTGAATTTAAGGAAAGCCTTAAGCTTCTGATCCCCATTTTTGCAGGGGCGGGCATTGCCATCGTGCTGTTGTCCAGGCTGTTTGAATTCCTTCTGGAGAATTATCCCATTCCTACAAACCTTGCCTTCTGCGGACTGATCGTGGGCAGCCTTCCATTTATTTTCCAGAAGGTTAAGGGGCACAAGGTAACGGCAGGAAAGCTGGCTCCGTTTCTGGTGTTCTTTGCGCTGGTAGTGGGCATGGCGCTGATGGGGGAGACCGGAGGAGCGGACGCGGATGTAAGCTTCGGCCTGGTGAACGTGATCAAGCTGTTTGCAGTGGGTGTGATCGCGGCGGCTACTATGGTAATTCCCGGTGTGAGCGGCTCCATGATGCTGATGCTTCTGGGCTATTATGACGTGATCCTGCGCACCATCAACGCCTTTATTGACGCGCTGCTGGCTTTTGACATGGCGGCTGTGTTTGCGGCGGTGGGTGTTCTGTTTCCCTTCGGCGTGGGCGTCCTGGTGGGAATCTTTGCCATTGCCAAGCTGATTGAGTTTATTTTCATGAAGGCGGAGGTACACGCCTATTACGGGATTATCGGCCTGATTCTGGCTTCCCCCGTTGCCATCCTGATGAAAACAGACTGGAGCGGGCTGTCCGTCCTGACCGTGGCGGTGGGTGTGGTCTGCTTCCTGGCGGGAAGCGCGGCGGCCTACAAGCTGGGCGGCGAATAAGGCAGGTATGCCAATAGATACGGAGGAAAGGTTACTGTGCACAGCGGCCCCGGACGCTGCTGCCTGAGGCGCGGGAAGGTGCTTCAGGGGCGGCCGGGTAAGTCCGGCAGAGAGAAAGGCGGGATGAGCGATGAAGGAAGAAGCGGATAACAGGCAGGCTCTGTGGGAGAAGCGCGTCAGACGGGTGACGCCCTATACGCCGGGGGAGCAGCCGAAGGAGAAGGGGATCGTGAAGCTGAACACCAATGAATGCCCCTATCCACCGTCCCCAAGGGTAAAACGCCTGGCGGCTGAGTTTGACACGGAGATTCTGCGGCGCTATCCTGATCCGGAGGCCGGCCTTTTGACGGAAAGCATTGCTTCCTATCTGGGGGTGGAGCCTGAGCAGGTCTTTGTGGGAGTGGGGTCGGACGACGTGCTTGCCATGGCCTTCCTCACCTTTTTCCAGTCGGGCCAGCCCATCCTGTTTCCCGACATCACCTATTCCTTTTATGAGGTGTGGGCAGAGCTGTTTGGCATTCCCTGCAGATGCCCTGAGCTGGATCGGGATTTCCGTATCCGGGAGGAGGATTATCTGACCGAAAACGGCGGGATCGTGATCGCCAATCCCAACGCGCCCACGGGCTGGGCGGAGGGACTGGACTTTGTGGAGCGGATCGTGCAGGGGAATCCGGGTTCCATGGTGATCATCGACGAGGCCTATGTGGATTTCGGCGCGGACAGTGCCCTTCCTCTGGTGGAAAAGTACGACAACCTGCTGGTGGTGCAGACCTTTTCCAAGTCCAGGGCCATGGCGGGGATGCGCGTGGGCTTTGCGGTGGGAAGCAAAAAAGCGGTCCGTTATCTGAAGGATGTGAAATTTTCCTTCAATTCCTATACCATGAACGCGCCCAGCATCGCCTGGGGAGCGGCCAGCATCCGGGATGAGGAGTGGTTTCAGGAAACGGTGGGGCGGATCCGTGCCACCAGAGAGCGTACCAAGGCGGAGCTTGCCCGGCTGGGCTTCTCCTTCCCGGACTCGGCTGCGAATTTTATCTTCGCGGAGCATGAGACGATTCCGGCCAGGCAGATCTTTGAGGCGCTGAAGGAGGCGGGGATCTATGTCCGCTATTTTGACAGGCCCAGGATCGACAATCATCTGCGCATCACCATCGGGACAGACGAGGAAATGGACAGGCTGCTCGCATTTCTGGAGGAGTATGTGAACAGATACTGGCAGGCGGACAGGCGTGCGCTGCGGACGAAAAGGACTTGAGACGGAAGGTGAGGCTGAATGGAGGCATATACGGATTTTGCCCAGGTATACGATACCTTTATGGACAATGCGCCCTATGAGGCATGGGCGGATTTTATCACCGGCAGGCTGCGCGGGGCCGGGATCCGGGACGGGCTGGTGCTGGATCTTGGCTGCGGCACGGGAGCCATGACGGAGCTTCTGGCCGGGCAGGGCTACGATATGATCGGGGTGGATCTGTCCGGAGAGATGCTGAATGTGGCCATGGAGAAGCAGGAACGGCGCAGGAGAGAGCGGGAGGCGGAGGCTGCTCCCGGGCAGGAAGGAGAAGCCTGTGCCGCACAGGACGGCGGGGCGCAGGAGACGCCCAGGATCCTGTATCTGCAGCAGGACATGCGGGAGTTTGAGCTGTACGGCACGGTGCGGGCAGCGGTCTGCGTGTGTGACAGTCTGAATTACCTTCTGGAGGAGGACGATATAAGGGAAACCTTTCGACTGGTGAACAATTATCTGGATCCGGGCGGAATGTTTCTTTTTGACTTTAATACGGTCTACAAATATGAGACGGTGATCGGCGATGCAACGATCGCGGAGAACCGGGAAGAATGCAGCTTTATCTGGGAAAACTATTATGATGAGGACGGGCAGATCAACGAGTACGACGTGACGGTGTTCGTGAGGACGCCGGAGGGGCTGTTCCGCCGGTTTACGGAGACCCATTTTCAAAGGGGGTATACCCTGCCTGTGATCAGGCGCCTGGTGGAGGAGAGCGGACTGAGGTTCGTTGAGGCCCTGGACGCAGACACCCATGGAGAGGTGACGGAGCAAAGCGAAAGGATCTGCTGCATAGCAAGGGAAAACGGCAAGGGAATCAGGAAAACAGTAAAGGAACAGAAAAATGAGTGATTATCTGGTAAGAGCAACAGCCGCGGACGCGCAGGTGCGCGCCTTTGCGGTGACTTCAAGACAGCTTGTGGAGACGGCCCGGCAGGCCCACGATACCAGTCCGGTAATGACGGCGGCGCTGGGCAGGCTTCTGTCCGCAGGCGTGATGATGGGCGGCATGATGAAGGGGGATGCGGATGTGCTCACCCTTCAGATCAAGGGAGACGGCCCGGCCAAGGGCCTGACCGTGACGGCAGACAGCAAGGGGCATGTGAAGGGCTATGCGGAGGAGGCCCAGGTGATCCTGCCCGCCAACAGCCGGGGAAAGCTGGATGTGGGCGGCGCAGTGGGTGCGGGAAGCCTGCGTGTGATCCGGGATCTGGGATTAAAGGAGCCCTATGTGGGGCAGACTGATCTGCAGACGGGTGAGATCGCCGAGGACCTGACCTACTATTTCGCCGTGTCCGAGCAGGTTCCCTCCTCCGTGGGGCTGGGCGTGCTCATGGAAAAGGACAATACGGTGAAAAGGGCGGGCGGCTTCATCATTCAGCTGATGCCCTTTGCCCGTGAGGAAGTGATTGATAAGCTGGAGGAAAATCTGGGAAAGGTCAGCTCCGTAACGGCCTTCCTGGATCAGGGGCTGAGCCCGGAGGAGATCCTGGGCGTGCTGCTTGAGGGGATGGAGCTGCAGATTACGGATACCATGCCCGTCTCCTTCCAGTGTAATTGCAGCAAGGAACGGGTAGCCAGGGCCCTGATCAGTATTGGGAAAAAAGAGATGGAGGCCATTGTGGCGGACGGAGAGCCTATCGAGGTGAAGTGCCATTTCTGCAATACGGCATATCAGTTTTCCCTGGAGGAGCTGAGGGAAATCCTGGAGTGCTGCTGATATTCTGTCAGAAAGGAAAAAAGGGACGATGAAGCATGGATTCATAAGGGCGGCAGCCCTGACGCCGAAGATCAGGGTGGCAGATACGGAGTACAATGGCCGGCAGATTATGGCCGGGATCGATGAGGCTGTGGAGAAGGGGGCAGGGATTATCGTTTTTCCGGAGCTGGCTGTGACGGGCTATACCTGCGGCGACCTGTTCCTGCAGGAGACGCTGCTGGAAGGGGCCAGGGAGGCGCTCCGGCAGATCACGGTTCACACCCGCGGACGGCAGGCCCTTGTTTTCGTGGGGCTTCCCCTGGAAAAGGACGGGCGGCTGTACAATACGGCGGCGGTTCTGCAGGACGGCAGGATCCTGGGGATCGTCCCCAAGACGGTGATACCAAACTACGGGGAGTTTGAAGAGGCCCGTTATTTTGCGCCGGGAGGCGGAGAAACGGACAGACTGTTTTTTGACGGGCAGGAGATTCCCTTCGGTACGAAGCTTTTGTTTGTTGTTGACGCCATAGAGGGGCTGAAGGCAGCCTGTGAGATCTGTGAGGATCTGTGGGCCCCCTCCACTCCCTCCACCTCCCATGCCCTGGCCGGGGCTGCGGTGATCGTAAACCTGTCCGCTTCCAATGAAGCGGTGGGGAAGGCCGCCTGCCGGGAGGAGCTGGTGCGTTCTGCCAGCGCCAGGCTGACGGCGGCCCTGGTTTACGCCAGCGCCGGGGAGGGAGAATCCTCCCAGGATCTGGTATTTTCCGGCCATAACATGATTGCGGAGAACGGTACGTTTCTGGCCCGGGCACAGCGTTTTACCAACGATTCTGTGTACGGCGAGATCGACATTCACAGACTGCGCCACGAAAGACGCAGGATGAATACCTTTGGCCCCATCTGTACGGAGGGCTATCTGGAGATTCCCGTGCATATGGACAGACGGGAGACCGTGCTCGGACGCAGCTTTTCTCCCATGCCCTTTGTGCCCGCCGCGGCCGCTGACCGGCAGGAGCGCTGTGAGGAGATCCTGTCCATACAGGCCTTCGGGCTGAAAAAAAGATATGAGCACATCGGGGCCAGGACGGCGGTGATCGGCATTTCCGGCGGTCTGGATTCTGCCCTGGCCCTGCTGGTGACGGTGCGCGCTTTTGACCTGCTGGGGCTTCCCAGGGAAAATATCCACTCCATCACCATGCCCTGCTTCGGCACCACGGACAGAACCTATGAAAACGCCTGCGCCATGGCGCGCGCCCTGGGAACCACCCTGAAGGAGGTGAATATCCGGGAAGCGGTGCGGCAGCATTTTCGGGACATCGGCCAGGACGAGGAGAGGCATGACGTGACCTATGAGAACAGCCAGGCCAGGGAACGCACCCAGATCCTGATGGATATTGCCAATATGGTGAACGGCCTGGTGATCGGGACAGGAGATATGTCTGAGCTGGCTCTGGGATGGGCCACCTTCAACGGGGATCACATGTCCATGTACGGCGTGAATGCAGGCGTGCCCAAGACCCTGGTGCGCCATCTGGTGCAGCACTGTGCGGATACCTGCGGAGAGGAGGGGCTGCGCCGCATCCTTCTGGATGTGCTGGATACCCCGGTGAGCCCGGAGCTTCTTCCCCCTGTGGAGGGCAGGATCAGCCAGCGGACGGAGGATCTGGTGGGGCCTTATGAGCTGCACGACTTCTTCCTGTATTACATGCTGCGCTGCGGCTTCGGCCCGGAAAAGCTGTACCGTATCGCCCGGCTTTCCTTTGCCGGGAAATATGAGGATGAAGTGATCCTGAAATGGCTGAAAAACTTTATCCGCCGTTTCTTCCAGCAGCAGTTCAAACGCTCCTGCCTGCCCGACGGGCCCAAGGTGGGAAGCGTGGGCCTGTCGCCCAGAGGGGATCTGAGGATGCCTTCCGATGCCTGTGCCAGGCTTTGGATGGAGGAGGCGGAGAGACTGTAGGAAGAAATGGCAGTCTCAGCCGAGGAAAAGCTTGAAAATAAGCCTGATGGCTTATTTTCAATCAACAGTTTTGTGCCGGAGCGTCACAAAACTGAGAGTATCGCAGGTGAGAAAGCACATACGTGTTTTCTCATCGCGGCCGGAGCAAAAAGCGCTCCGGCATGGAGGTACAGATGAAAAAAGTGGCAGCGGGGCTATTCAAGCTCCGCTGCCGGCGTCTGTTCAGGGGATGTGGTTTCCATGGGGATGCTGTCTGTTTCCATCTGGCCGCCTGTTTCGTTCCTTCCTGCCTGACCGCTCTGCCCGCCGTCATCCGTTTCTTCGGGAGAACCGTCCTGAGGGGAGGCGGCATTTCCTTCCGGTGCAGGCCCGGGCGTATTGCTTTCAGCGGGAGAGGCGCTTCCTCCGGATGCTTTTCCCGTACTGTCTCCCGGCGTCCGTTCCGCCTTGGACAGGGCGGAGGAGATGGCCTCCATCAGAACCTGGGCCGTGTACTTGTTATCCTCCGAATAGGTGAGATCCTCCATGGACTGCTGCGCACAGATCTGGGCTGCCAGATCGTTGAGGGCTGGCTCCATCAGAGGATACATGGTGGTGACGGCCTCATCCAGATTCACAAGGCGGATGGAATTGATATTGTTGGCGTCCACCACAACCTCCACGTCCACAGCCTGACTGCCCAGGATCACCGAGGTGGTGTATCTGCCGGGGACGAAGCGGTCGTTTCCGCCCTCCGGGCTGTCCGGGGCGGAGCTCTTTCCGGGCAGAAACATGATAAGGAGAAGGATCAGAAAGAGAATCCCCAGCACTGCGAAGATGCCTGTATAGATCAGTTCTTTTAAGTGCAGCACCACGATCTTTGTCTTTGAACTCATATGATTCCCCATGCCTTTCTTCCCGATTCTTAATGTTTATACAGTTTACTCGGAGGAGGACGGATTTATGTCTGGGCTGTTTGAAAAAAGCTGGTTTTCTCCTTTTTTTTGTGCTATACTCATTCCCAAAAATAAAAAAGGAGGGAGTCAAAATGGTTGTAGATGAGATCAGATTCCTGTTAAAGGACGGACGGCAGGCAGTGCTGCGCAGCGCGGGAGAGGAGGATATTCCCGGGATGCTGGAATATCTGGTTACCTCAGCCGGGGAGACGGATTTTATTATGCGTTATCCGGAGGAATGTGTAAATTATACCTACGAGGGAGAAAAAGCCCTGTTTGACAGGGTGAACGCATCCGGGGATGAAGCCATGCTGGTCTGCCTTGTGGACGGACGGGTCGCGGGAAACTGCCACATCGTGTTTAACAGCAGGATCAAGACCAGACACCGGGCCACGGTGATGATTGCCCTCCTGAAAGAATTCTGGAACCAGGGGATCGGCACCAGAATGTTTCGGGAGATGATCCGCCTGACCCGGGAGAGGGGCGGCGTCCTGCAGATGGAGCTGGAATTTGTGGAGGGAAATGACCGTGCCCGCCATCTGTATGAGAAAATGGGCTTTCGGATCACTGGAGTCCGCCCCAATGCCATCAGGCTGAAGGACGGAACGCTCCTGAATGAATATATGATGGTGCGGAGCATGGAATGAGGCGGAAGCCGGCTGAGAGGGATGAATCAGTGAAAACAGGTAAAAGGACGGTCATTTGGATACTGGCAGCGGTTGCCGCGATTACGGCTTTTCTTGGGATCGGTTTTCTGACGGTGCGCAGCCTTTGGTACAGGGCCGGGATAGTGGACGCGAAGGATTCACCGGGGGGAAGATACTCTGTGGCCCTGTATGTGGCGCCTCCTTTTCCCGGACAGGAGAGCCTGCCCGGATTGCAGCCCCTCGGGAGATCAAATGATCTGCGCGGACGAGTGGAGCTGAGAAGGGGGCCGCGCAGGCTGGCTGTGTATGATTTTGTTCTTTCGGGTGAGGGGGAGACTGTCAGGCCTGATATATGGGAGGTTTCCTGGCAGCGGGAGCATGTGGAGGTGCGTATTCTGCGGACAGGGCAGAGTGATATTCCGGTGAAGCTTTTTTATGACGGAGAAGTGCTCATTTCCCGTCCTCAGAGGAGGACAGAGGCTTCAGAGGGCAGCTCTGACGGTGAGGCCTCCGGCCCGCCCGGGGTGAAAAAACCTTTGGAAGGCGGAAGTGTTTCAGAGAAGGAGCAGGAGACGGCTGTGCCGGTGGAATCGGAGGAGGAGCGGCGGATCCGGGAAGGCTATGAGGCGATCTGCCAGATCCTTCCGAAGGAGCAGGGTAGCTGCTTTGGGACGGAGTATGATGCAAAGGGCAATTCCAGAGTTTATGTATATGAGGACAGTGCGGAGGCCAGGTATCTGGTCTACAACCGCCAGTCTCAAAACGGCCTGTGCGGGCTGTACGTGTATTATTCCAGCCGGAAGGCTGAGGATGGCAGCTGGTCGCCCATGGACGCTTCCATTCTCACCATGTACGCTTACGTGTATGAGACGGGCGAGGTGATCGACAGCGGCAAGCGGCACTGGGAGGATACAGGCTCGCAGGCCTACCGGAATGCGGCCGGAGAGCCGTAATGGTGAAATACGGGCAGAATGGCGGTATATTTAATCAGCTCAGCCTGTGCCCCAGGCAGTAAGTTCAAACAGACCAACAGCAGGAGGAAACAGAAAATGCAGATTCATTTTACCAAGATGCAGGGATGCGGGAACGACTATGTCTATATCAGCGGCTTTTCCGAACATATTCCGCAGGAGAAGAAGCCGGATTTTGTCCGGGCTATGAGCGACCGGCATTTCGGGATCGGAGGGGACGGGGTAATTTTTATCAATCCGTCGGAAAAGGCGGATTTTGAGATGGAGATGTTCAACGCGGACGGAACGCGCAGTGAAATGTGCGGAAACGGGATCCGCTGTGTGGCAAAATTTGTGTATGACAAGGGACTGACAGATCAGACCGACATCCGGGTGATCAGCGGGGGAAGCGTGAAGCGGCTGAAGCTGTTTGTGGAGAATGGAAAGGTAGAGCGGGTGCGGGTGAACATGGGAAAACCTGTGCTGGAGCCGGAGCAGATCCCGGTGGAAGCGGAACGGATTTTCACAAAAGAGGAACGAAGCGCAGTGAGCTCAGAGCAGCTTCCAGAGGAAACGATTCTGGCAGAAGCCGTGAAAATAGCGGAAGAAAAGGCCATAGCAGCCTGCCCCATCACTGCAAACGGGAAAAAATGGCACATGACCTGCGTATCCATGGGAAATCCCCATGCAGTGGTGTATGTGGAGGATGTGGAGAAGCTGGAGATTGAGAAGGACGGCCCGGCTTTTGAGAACCATCCCTGTTTTCCCAGAAGAGTGAATACGGAATTTGTGTCCGTGGCTGACAGGAAAAATGTGCGTATGCGCGTGTGGGAGCGCGGAACGGGAGAAACCCTGGCCTGCGGCACAGGCTGCTGCGCCGTGGCGGTGGCCGGAGTCCTGAACGGGGTGACAGACCGGGCCGTGACCGTCCATGTACCGGGAGGCGGACTTTTCATCGAATGGGATGAAGAAAGCGGGGACGTGTTCATGACCGGGCCTGCCGAAACCGTATTTGAGGGCTGTGTGGACTGGGAGGGCTGATCCGGCGTTTGATTCCCGCGGGCAGCGGGCCGGGAAGGCTTGATGCCCCGCGGCCTGCAGCGCAGGCTTTTACTCCGGGATTTCCAGATACTCCAGGAAGGCAAGCACATTGTCGAGGCGCGCTGAATTTACGACAACACCCAGATAAGCATCATCCTGATAGGAGTAGGCGCCGCTTTCCTGAAGAAGGGGAACATCCGTTACCCGGATTCCAACCGGAACCTGACCGTTCACCTCATCATCGGAAATATCGTAATATATGAAACGGTCCTCCCAGGCTGCGAGCTTGTCTGCGGGAAGCACATCGTTCAGATTGAGCATGTATCCGCCCTCTGCATATTCCGCAAAGGTTTTAGGCTCCGCCATGATGATGTCCAGCTCCTGGGCCGCCACCATCGCAGCAAATTTCTGTATGTTTGCTACCGTATAGGGATCAGTTGAGTCTTTACTCAATGAGAAATTAGCATCCAGCGTAGTGGTGTAATGCTTCGTGTCGATCTGCGCATATTCGTTGAAGCCTGCCATGTAGCTTTCTGTATCCATGTCTGTATAGCTGTTGATCATCATGACAGAAAGCGCCGTATCCTTTGCGGTGGCAATGGTGTAGATCAGATTCCCCACAAAAAATAATACCAGGATGGCAACAAGCGCAGGAACGCGGTAATAGCCCCAGTAATAGCTGAACTTTTCTTTGAAGGGTCTGCCCTTCATTTTTTTATGCTCTTCTCTGATTTCATCCAGTACGGAATTGCCTGCAGCCATAATGCCTCCTCTTTTCTTTTGCGCATTCCCGGTGCACAGAACGTATTAACCGGGGATGCTTTTTTCAATGGGAAAACGCCCTGTCACAGACCGTCCGGCCTGTGGCGTTCACTGGCTACTATGATAACGGTTTGCCGAAAAGATGTCAATGAGGCGCACGGTGCAAGTGATAAAATTTTTCTAAATATACTGTGAACATTCGGTGTCCCTGGGGACATGCAGATACCTGCGGTCAGGGTGGGTTTGAAATGGCGGACGGAGGGAGCGGAGCGGTGGGGCAGGCAGCAGCAGTTCTGCCTGCGCCCACGAAGCAGCAGGGCGATGTCCGGTGCAGCCGGTTCCCGCCCGTTATAAAAATTTCATAATTTATGCCCTGCCGTTCAGCTTGCAAGTTGCAGCGTTTTGTAATATCATATTGAATAACATAAGAAACGGCGGACCGCGGAAGTCCCCGCGCCAGACTGCCGGAACCGGAAGGAGCAGGGTATTAGAAATGGACACGTATGTAGAATGTATGGTGAAGAAAAAAGCAAACGGGGCGATGAACGCACTGAAGATCTTGCTGTGGGTGATAGCAGGATTTACCTTCGTGCTGGGAATGGCCTCTTTTATTTTTCTGATTGTGGCGATCGGGGTAGGCGTGGGAGCCTATTTCCTGGGGCTGAACGCCAATCTGGAGTATGAGTACCTGTATGTGGACAGGCAGCTTACCGTGGACAAGATCATGGCGAAGACCAGACGCAAGAGGGTGGAGACCTTTGATCTGGACCGGATGGAGATGCTTGCTCCCATCAAGTCCTGGCATCTGGAGGACTACAAGAACCGCCAGTTCAAGACGGTGGACTACAGTGCTGGTGTGGAGGAGAAGCCCGACCGCCGGTACTGCATGATTTATAATGGAGAGAAGAAGGTAATCTTCCAGCCCAATGAGGAGATGGTTACGGCCATCAAATCCGTTGCGCCCAGAAAGGTTTTTACAGATTGACATTTCCGGGCAAGTCTGGTACACTTCTAAAAACAAAAACTGTCAGTAGGCTTACTGGCAGTTTTCATTTCATATCATACAAACAGGAGGAGCAAAGATGGGTCAGATTATTGGCGAAGGCATTACTTTTGATGATGTGCTGTTGGTACCGGCCTATTCCCAGGTCATTCCCAATCAGGTGGATCTGACGACCTGGCTGACGAAGAAGATCAGGCTGAACATTCCCATGATGAGCGCGGGAATGGACACCGTTACCGAGCACAGAATGGCGATTGCCATGGCAAGGCAGGGCGGTATCGGTATCATCCATAAGAACATGTCTATTGAAGAACAGGCAGAGGAAGTGGACAAGGTAAAGCGTTCCGAGAACGGGGTAATCACAGATCCCTTTTCTCTTTCCCCTGAGCACACCCTTCAGGACGCCGACAATCTGATGGCGAAGTTCCGCATCTCCGGCGTTCCGATCACAGAGGGACGCAGGCTGGTGGGAATCATCACCAACCGCGATCTGAAATTTGAAACCGATTTTTCCAAGAAGATAAAAGAGTCCATGACCTCGGAGGGACTGGTGACCGCCAGGGAGGGGATTACCCTGGAGGAGGCCAAGCAGATTCTGGGAAAGGCCAGAAAAGAGAAGCTTCCTATTGTGGACGAGGATTTCAACCTGGTGGGGCTGATCACCATCAAGGATATTGAGAAAACAATCAAATACCCGCTGGCCGCCAAGGACGGACAGGGCAGGCTTCTCTGCGGAGCAGGCGTGGGCATCACTGCCAATGTTCTGGATCGTGTGGGAGCCCTGGTGGATGCCAAGGTGGATGTGGTGGTTCTGGATTCCGCACACGGACATTCCGAGAATGTTCTGCGCTGCCTGCGTATGATCAAGGAGAAGTTCCCGGAGCTTCAGGTGATTGCAGGAAACGTGGCCACCGGAGAGGGCACAAGAGCCCTGATCGAGGCCGGGGCAGACGCCGTTAAGGTGGGAATCGGGCCCGGCTCCATCTGTACCACCCGCGTGGTGGCAGGTATCGGTGTTCCTCAGATCACCGCCATTATGGACGCTTATGCCGTGGCGAAGGAATACGGAATCCCGATTATCGCAGACGGAGGAATCAAGTATTCCGGCGATATGACCAAGGCCATCGCTGCAGGCGGCAGCGTGTGCATGATGGGAAGCATGTTCGCAGGCTGTGATGAAAGCCCCGGAACCTTCGAGCTGTACCAGGGCCGTAAATACAAGGTGTACCGCGGCATGGGCTCCATCGCCGCCATGGAGAACGGAAGCAAGGACCGTTATTTCCAGTCCGACGCCAAGAAGCTGGTTCCTGAAGGCGTGGAGGGACGTGTGGCCTACAAGGGAACCGTGGAGGACACCGTATTCCAGCTCATGGGCGGTCTCCGCTCCGGAATGGGCTACTGCGGAACCCACACCATTGAGGAGCTGAAGCAGAACGGAAGATTCATCAAGATCTCCGCCGCCTCCCTCAAGGAAAGCCACCCCCACGATATTCATATTACCAAAGAAGCGCCTAATTACAGCGTGGACGATCACTAGGACTTGTCTGGGCGCTTCTTGTGGGAGCGCCCAACCAAGCGCAGACGATCACTAAGACTTAAAATAACAGGGTGTCTCTGAAAAGAGGCACCCTGTTTCAGTCAGCCGGGGCTGCGGATATTTCCTGCATGGTATCGGATCTGCCTGCGGCGGGCCGGCACAGTCAGCCCTGTAAAAACAGGCTTAAAAAGACATTGGCTCCGAAACAGAGATATTCTCTGCACTGACCGGCGCAGAACCGCCTGCCGGAGCGGAAATTCCCATGTCTATGCTTCCGGTTCCCATTGGAGCGGCGGGGGAGTATTCCAGGCAGGAGAGATAGCGGCGGAGCCTCCTGATCTCCCGCTCCTCCTGCTGGCCCTCGAAAAAGATGGCGTTGTCCACGCTTTTCCGGGCTGTTTTTCTTCTTTTCAGTTCCAGCTGGATTTTCAGGGCTTTTGCTTCCTGCTGCTTCTCCTCGGCCCGGCGTTCCCGAATTTTCAGAAGATTTTCCTGATTCAGGCGGCGGTTTTTCTGGTTGCCGCGCAGGAGAAGCTTCTGGAGAGAGCGGATGGCCTTGCGCGCCCTGATCTGATCCTCCGTGCTTCCGAAGCAGGAGGTAAGGCGAAGCGAGGCAATGTTTCTCTGGGCGTCTGACATAACGGAAAGAACGGCCCGCTTGGAATTGGCCTGGGCCAGTCTGGTGTAGAGTCCGGAGGTGTTGCTGGCCGTTTTACTCAGCTTTCCCCGGTAGTCTGTGCTGCCGGGACTGGTACCCTCCCGCTGATCCAGGGCTTCCAGAAGCTGGGACACCGACTGGTAGGGATCAGGCTGGGGCAGTGCGGAGCCGGGCCGGGAAGGGGAGGAGGGCTGCACATTCCAGGAAACAGCCTGCTTTTCCTCCAGAAATACCCCGTCTGCCCCGTCCGCTGACAGAAGGAGAACGGACTTGAGCAGAGCGCCGCGGCAGGCCAGAAAGTCTTCCCGGCTGCTTACCATCCGATCCAGAAAGCCTTCGGAGATCACCAGATGCTTTCCGTGCCCAAGCTGGGCCGCCAGCTCCTTCAAATCCCCCCATTTATCGTCAGGGACGATTTGAAAATGAAGCTCAGGATAGGCCTCCTTCAGCTGATTCAAAAGCTGTTCGGCCTGGGTTTTCAGGTCGGAGGGGGCTTCCTGACTCAGATGGAGCTGATCCAGATTCGGTTTTTTCGGGGAAACGGCGTCATTCTCCCTTGGGCCGGAAGAAGAAACGATGGCGCTTGCGCTTCGGACGGCAGGCTCGGGGCCGCTGGGTCTGGTGATGGACTGCATAAAATCCCCTCCTTTGCATGGCGTTAAAGATCCTCTTACTTTATATTTCGGCCCTGCACGGGGAAAACAAAGGGTATGGGGGAAAGAAAAGCGCAGAAAAGCTTATATGTGGAGCTTCCGCCCTTCCACCGGATAAATGCCTGCATTTTCCGTGCGGTAGCGCTTTACCATTTCATGAAAAGGCGCATCGTCCAGAAAGCAGAGAACCGACATGATTACTGCACTGTGGGTGACCACCACAACCTGTCCCTCCGCTTCCGGGCCGCCCTCCGCCTCCACGATGCGGGCAAGGGCAGGGAGCACCCGGTCCAGCAGATCCTGATAGGATTCGCCCTCCGGCGGGCGTCGATACCTTCTGTCCTCATGCCAGGCGGGATATTCGCCGGGAAAACGTTCCTGCACCTGCTTCCAGGTCAGTCCCTCCCACAGCCCGAAGCTGATCTCCTCGATGCCGGGCTGCACAATGCAGGGCAGCTCCAGCAGGCCTGCTGCAATGTCTGCGGTCTGCAAGGCTCTTTTATGCCTGCTGGAATAGACCCGCAGAGGGCGGGGCGAGAGACCGGCCAGCCTGCGGGCCAGCTCCTGTGCCTGGCGGATGCCGTTTTCGTTTAAAACAGTGTCGGTATTTCCCTGGATCCGGGACTGGGTATTCCAGTCGGTTTCGCCGTGTCTGGTGAGAAGAAGCTGCATGGGGAACCTTCCTTTCCATATGTAAAATAACTGTACCTACTATAGCATGTTTGGAGCGGGATGCAAAAAGTTTTTAGATAAATTTAATATTTTCTTTCAAAAACTCTTTCTCATCTATGATACAATAAACACCAGATCATACGATGCCAAAAGCTGCAGACCAGGCGGCTGGCCTGTCAGTCAGGCATGGTAATTTAAGAAATCAGGAGATCAATTCATGCGCTTTATAAGAAAATTGATCCGTTTTACGTTTGTTTTCCTCCTTCTGGCGCTTCTGCTTGCGGGAGGGAGCTATGTGTGGAAGGGATATCAGATCTACCGCCAGGTGACAGAGGAAGCTCCTCTGGAGGAGAAGGTGGCGGCCATCCGTTCCATCCCTCATTATACATCCATTGAAGAAATGCCGGAGACCTATCTGAACGCGGTGGTTGCGGTGGAGGACCGCCGCTTTTACAGCCATTTTGGGATCGACCTCATGGCCACGGGACGGGCGGCGCTGACAAACCTGAAGAAGCGGGAGCTGGCGGAGGGAGGAAGCTCCATCACCCAGCAGCTTGCGAAGAACCTTTATTTTACGCAGGAAAAGGTGCTTCTGCGCAAGGTGGCGGAGCTGTTCGCGGCCTTTGAGCTGGAGCGGAATTATTCCAAGGATGAGATCCTGGAGCTGTACTTGAATACCATCTATTTTGGAAGCGGGTATTACTGCGTGTACGATGCGTCCATGGGATATTTCGGGAAGGAGCCCTCGGCTATGACGGATTATGAGAGTACGCTGCTGGCGGGTATTCCCAACGCACCTTCCGTGTATGCGCTGACCAACCGGCCGGAGCTGGCGGCGCAGCGGCAGAAAACAGTGGTGGCCTGCATGGTGGAGCAGGAGTATATGACCCGGGAGGAGGCAGATGCGATTCTGGAGGAGATCCGGATGCAGGCAGACGCGGAACCGGGCAGGACAAAGGAGGACGGTAAATGAAGCGGTTCAGCAGAAAAGAGCTCTTTTCCATTCCAAACCTGATGGGATATTTTCGGATCCTGTTGATTCCGGTATTCTGTTATCTGTACATCGGGCAGAAAAAGTATTTCCCGGCAGCGCTGGTGGTACTGCTTTCCAGCCTGACGGATCTGTTTGACGGGAAGATCGCCAGGAGATTCAATATGATCACGGAGTTCGGGAAGGCGCTGGATCCGGTGGCGGACAAGCTGACCCACGCTGCGCTGGCGCTCTGCCTGGCTTCCCGTTATCCTCTCATGTGGGCGCTGATCGTCCTGATGGCGGTGAAGGAAGGGTACATGGGGATCATGGGGCTGATCTTCCTTCGCAAGGGAAAAATGCTGAACGGGGCAATGTGGTTCGGCAAGGTGTGTACGGCAGTACTGTTCGCAGGACTTCTTGTGCTGTTCCTCTTTCCCGGCCTTCCGGGGGCGGCGGTGAACGCTCTGATCCTTTTCATGATGGCGGTGATGCTGTTTGCGCTTTGCATGTATGTTCCGGTGTTTATCAGAATGGGAAAGGGAGAGGAGGATTGAAAATAGGCCTGACGGCTTATTTTCAATCGGCAGTTTTGTGCCGGAGCGTCACAAAGCTGTGAGTATCGCAGGTGAGAAACCGCATGGGTGCTTTCTCACCGCGGCCGGAGCAAAAGCACTCCGGCAGGGAGGTAAAAATGACGGAAACAGCAGCCGGGTGCAGGGGGATCAGCAGGGACGGGATCAAGTATATTGCCATGCTTACCATGCTGGTCAACCACACCGCCACTATCTTTGCCGCTCCGGGTCTGGCGAGGGAGCTGATGCTGGATGTCGGGTATTTTACGGCCATCACCATGTGCTATTTTCTGGTGGAGGGGTACCGGCATACCAGGTCGCGGAAGAAGTATGGAAGGAGGCTTCTGCTGTTTGCCCTTGCCTCCCAGCTTCCCTTTGAGCTGGCCTTCTCTCCCGCACTGGAGCTTCAGGACGGGAAGCTGACAGGGCTGGAGTTTACGACGGTCAATATGATGGGCACGCTGTTTCTGGGCTTCCTGATCCTGGAGGCGCGCAGAAGGATCAGAAATCCGGCGCTGAGAGCGGCGGCCCAGTGTATGCTGGTATTGGTCAGTATCCTGTGCGACTGGGCGCTGCTGGCAGGTATCTTCGTGATCCTGTTTGATTCCAGGTATGGCTCAAAGCGGAGGCTGGCGGGGGCATACGGGATCGCGGTTCTGCTCTTTGCCCTCTTTAACTATCCGGCCTATCTGTCGTATGGATACTCCGCGGCAGGCTGTGCGGTGATGGCTGTGCTGGCCTGCGCGGGGCTGGCGGCGTCAGGGGCGGTGATCCTGTTTTTCTATAATGGAAAGAGGATGGAGCGGGGGCAGAATTTCTCAAAATGGTTCTTCTATCTGTTTTATCCGGTGCATCTGCTCGTACTGGGGCTGGCGCACGTTGCTGTTCAGGCTTTTTTCTGAGGCTTCAGCGCATTCTGCAGCGATTTCAGAAGAGAGTACCCAATGGGTGCAATCAGCCAGATGAGCCAGCTGGTCATCCAGTTGTGATAGCGGAAGCTGATGAGAAAATAGAGCAGGGTCACAAGCACCCAGTACCAGGAACGTAGGAAGGAGAGGCCTGCGGCGAGGAAACGGGGGGCGTTCTTTTTCTTTTCGGCCAGGCGGCAGCTTTTCAGAAGGGCCTGGCAGGCCTTTTCCTTTGCTTTGGCGGTAAGAAACAGATAGAGAGCGGGAGTAAGGAGCAGGAAAAGCAGGATGAGGCCTGTGCAGACCCGGGGGAAGGAGCCGGAAGCCGGGGAGCCGCTCTCTGTCAGGGTAAGCGCACGAAGAAGGAGGACGGGGGAGAGGCAGGATAAGAGCACAGCCGCGGCCAGGCGCAGTCTTTTTCCGGTGCGTCCCTGCTGTAAGAGGGTCTGAACCTCCTCCTCCATGGCGGGATCCAGCGTGAAAGGGGTGCTTTTCAGAAAGCAGCACTGACTGAGCATGCCGTTTCCGTACAGAAGCAGGATCAGGCTGAGGGCGGTCCAGATCAGGAGAAGGGCGGCAAGCAGGAGAAAGGAGGGCAGGGAGAAGCCGGTCATTTGGCTGTCACCTGCAAAAAACAGGGGCAGCAGGCGGGCAATGCTCATATTCTCCACACCGGAGGGCAGAAGGAGCGCGAGGAGGACGGCCAGAGCGGCGGAGCCGGGAAAAAGCAGGGCGGCGCCAAAGCCTGACAGGCGGGTGTATTTGACGATTTCGTACAGGTACTGACGGACTTCGGCGGGGGAGAGAGGGACGGAATCAGAGTCAGGCGGCATCTGCTTCATAGCATCCGTCCACTGGGCAGGGCTTCCGGGGACAGCATTGCCATCGGTTCCACAGCCGCTCTCTCCTTCCTGGCTGAGGCCAAGCTCCTGGGCCAGCTCGTCCATATTTCCGAATTCGGATATGATGGAGCCGATGACCTCGTTCTCGGACAGCCCCTGGCTCCTTAGCTCCTCATACTGATCCTCCATGGTGCGCAGCATGTCTTCCTTGAGGGAAAGAAGCTGCGGCGACTGGGGAAAGCGGGAGAACATATTGTCCATGTACATGCGGATGGTTTCCATAGTGAAAGCGTCCTTTCTGAAATTATAAATTCTGTTCGGATTTCATGCCCCGCTGTCTGCGGGGGCGGTTCCTTCTTCCGGTACGGCGATAAAGGCTTCCACTACCTGCCTGGTCACGTGCCATTCCTCACACTTTTCCCGGTAATATTCCCGCCCCTTCGGGGTGATGCGGTAATAGGTGCGGCGTTTCCCGCTGGAACCGTCTGCGTGGAAGGATTCGATGTATCCGCCCCGCTCCAGCCGGGTGAAGGCGGAATAGAGGGTGGTCTCCTTGATGACGTATTTTTCCTGGGTGCGGTTCCTGATCTGACGGGAGATCTCATAGCCGTAGGAAGGGCCGTCGGACAGCAGGCAGAGCAGGAAGGTGTCGATATAGCCCCGGATCACATCGCTGCTTATCACAGTCTGATCAGCTCCTTTTTACTCCATCTGACATACTATGTCTGTCGTAGTAATTTCACTATAGCAAAAGGCAGGGGGATGGTCAAGAGGGTTTTTGCTTTTTGTGTTTTACATTTTCTTTACCCAATCTTAAATTCAAGTTTGTTGTTTTTCTTTCTTCCCCGGAGCATAATGTGCGTGTTGAGGGCGGCTGTTTACAACGGCCTCAAGCAGCGGGCGTCTGAGGCGGCCGGCCTGCGGAAAGGAAGGAAGCATGTTAAGTCTGCAGCATATCAGAAAATCCTATGACCATATTCCGGTTTTGAACGACATAACGCTGGACATCAGGGACGGGGAGATCGTGTCGATCCTGGGCCCCAGCGGATGCGGCAAAACCACGCTTTTAAACATTATCCTGGGGATCGTGGAGGCGGATGAGGGAAAAATCCTGTTCCATGAGGAGGACATCACCCATATGCCCATGGAAAAGAGAGGCTTCAATATCGTATTCCAGGATTACGCCCTGTTTCCCAACCTGAACGTGTACCAGAACATCACCTATGGGCTGAGAAACAGGCCGGACGTTTCTACAAAGGAGGAGGTGGAGGAGCTGATCCGGCTTCTGGGGCTGGAGGAGCATCTGAATAAAAGGATCGACCAGCTTTCCGGCGGGCAGAAGCAGAGGGCGGCCCTGGCGCGCACCATGGTGATGAAGCCCCGGATCCTGCTTCTGGACGAGCCCTTAAGCGCTCTGGACGGAGTGATCAAGGAGAGCATCAAGGACAGGATACGGGCCATCGCCAGGGAATACCATCTTACCACGATCATCGTTACCCACGATCCGGAGGAGGCGCTGACCCTTTCCGACCGGGTTCTGATTATCAACGAGGGAACCATTTCTCAATTCGATACGCCGTCGGGAATCGTGCATCAGCCGGAAAACGGCTTTGTGCGCAGGTTCATCCTGAATCAGCTGGAGATTAAGAGGAATAATATTTTTTCTCTGTTCGAGGATGCCGGGGCGGGAAGCCCTGCGGCAATGTGAGGGCGGCAGGATGAAAACGAAAAACAGAGAAATCAAGTGGATATTCGGGGCGCTGCTCCTCCTGTTTGCCTTTTTCCTCACTTTTCCGGTGCTGCGGCTTCTGGCAAAATCCTTTCAGGGGGAGGCGCTGACCCTTTCCGACCGGGTTCTGATTATCAACGAGGGAACCATTTCTCAATTCGATACGCCGTCGGGAATCGTGCATCAGCCGGAAAACGGCTTTGTGCGCAGGTTCATCCTGAATCAGCTGGAGATTAAGAGGAATAATATTTTTTCTCTGTTCGAGGATGCCGGGGCGGGAAGCCCTGCGGCAATGTGAGGGCGGCAGGATGAAAACGAAAAACAGAGAAATCAAGTGGATATTCGGGGCGCTGCTCCTCCTGTTTGCCTTTTTCCTCACTTTTCCGGTGCTGCGGCTTCTGGCAAAATCCTTTCAGGGGGAGGGCGGGCTGACGCTGGCACATTACGGCCGGATGCTTGGCTCGAAGGGCTTCGGGAAAGCGCTCGCCAACAGTATTCTGGTGTCGGCTGCAAGCGGGGCGGTCACCACCGTGCAGGCTTTTTTCCTGGCCTATACCATCCACTACACCAACGTGCCCAGGGGGCTGAAGCGGTTCCTGAAAACGGCGGCGGTGCTGCCCATGCTTCTGCCCACGCTTACCTACGGGTTCGCCATCATCTATTCCTTCGGGAAGCAGGGATTGATCACCAGGCTGGTGGGGAGACAGCTTTTCGACATTTACGGCTTTAACGGGCTGCTGCTGGGATACGTGATCTATACCCTGCCCATCTCGTTCCTGCTGATCCACAACACCATGGCCTACATAGACAAAAGGTTCGGGATCGTGTCCCGGATCATGGGAGACAGCGGCCTGTCCACTTTTTGGATCACGATTATCCGGCCTCTTCTGGGAACGCTGGCGGCTTCCTTTATCCAGTCCTTCTTCCTGTGCTTTACGGATTTTGGGATTCCGGCCTCTGTGGGAGGCAGGTTTGAGGTAATCGCGGCAGTGCTCTATGACGAGATGCTGGGAAGCGTCCCCGATTTTGCAGGCGGGGCGGTGGTGGCCATGGTGATGCTGCTTCCAAGCGCGGTAAGCATAGCGCTGCTCCATTTCCTGGAAAAATACAACGTGCGCTATTCCAGGCTCTCGCCCATGGAGCCGGAGGGAAACAGGGTCAGGGATGTGGTGTGCGGCGTGGGGAGTACGGGGATCCTGGTGTGCGTGCTGTCCGTTTTCCTGGTGATCTTTCTGGTGCCCTTTGTATCGGAGTGGCCTTATGAGCTGCATTTCACCCTGGAGCATGTGCGCAGCGTTTTCACGGATCAGAGCCTGGTACAGGTGGTGTCAAATTCCCTGCGGGTGGCTCTGTGCACGGCGGCTGTCGGGACACTGGCGGCCTATGGCGGCGCGCTGATCGTGGCCAGGAGTACGGTGGGCCATAGATGCAGGGAGATCGTGGAAGGGATCGCCCTGGTGACCAATACCATTCCGGGCATGGTGATCGGACTGGCCTTCCTGTTCAGCTTTTCAGGAACGCCCATGCAGAACACTTTTTTCCTGATCATCCTGTGCAACGTGGTTCATTTCTTCTCCACTCCCTATCTGATGATGAAAAGCTCCCTGGCCAAAATGAACGCCTCCTGGGAGACCACGGCCATGCTTATGGGCGACAGCTGGATCAAAACCATCCTCCGGGTGGTGACGCCCAATGCGTTTTCCACCATTGTGGAGGTGTTCGGTTACTATTTCGTCAACGCCATGGTCACGGTGAGCGCGGTGATCTTCCTTGCGGGCGCGCGGACGATGGTGATGACCACCAAGATCAAGGAGCTGCAGTATCTGAACAAATACAATGAGGTATTCGTGCTGTCCATGCTGATCCTGTTCATCAATCTGGCTGCAAAAGGGGTGTTTGCCCTGCTGGCCGGAGCCGGAAAGAACAGGGCGAAGGGAATCCGGCTCTTTTCCCGGCAGAAGCAGACAGAGGGCCGGGCGCAGCTCCTGCGGCCCCGGCGGCTCATGGCAGAGGCATCTTATGGCAGAGGCATCTTATGGCAGAGGCATTTTATGGCGGAGGCATCCTATGGCAGAGGCAGGTTCCGTATGTGAGGGAGAGGAAAAAACGGCTGTATACCGATAAAAATTTTTTATATGGAGGAAGCGATCATGAAAAAGTGGAAAAAAGCAGGAATCATGGGACTGGCAGCGCTGCTTGCGGCGGGAGCCTTCCTGGCCGGATGCGGCGGCAGCGGTCAGGCGGATCAGGTCATCATCTACTCCAACGCAGACGATGAGGCCATCACGGCCATGAAGAACGCTCTGGACAACAACGGTTTTGCGGGACAGTACCTGTTCCAGACCTTCGGCACCTCGGAGCTGGGAGGGAAGCTGCTGGCGGAAGGGGCGAATATCGAGGCGGATCTGGTCACCATGAGCACCTTCTATGTGGACAGCGCCCAGGAGCAGAATCAGATGTTCAAAGACCTGACCTTTGAGGTAAATACTCTGGAGCCCGTCTCCCCCTGGTGCGCTCCCATCACCTCCCAGGAGGGAGCCATCATCGTGAACACGAAGCTGCTGGAGGAAAACAGCCTCCCTGCGCCCACCTGTCTGAAGGATCTGGCGGATCCTGTGTATCAGGATATGATCTCCGTGACCGACGTGAACTCCTCCTCAACAGCCTGGCTTCTCATTCAGGCGCTGGTGTCCGAATACGGGGAGGAGGGAGCGAAGGAGGTGCTTTCCGGGATCTATCAGAATGCGGGGGATCATATCGAGGACTCCGGCTCCGCCCCTCTGAAAAAGGTGCGTGCCGGGGAGGTGGCCGTGGGCTTCGGACTGCGCCATCAGGCGGTGGCGGATCAGGCCGAGGGCCTTCCGGTAGGCTTTGTGGACCCCACGGAAGGGAATTTCTCCCTCACCGAGTCTCTGGCCGTGGTGGACAAGGGGGCAAAGACCAATGAGAAGGCCATGGAGATGGCGGAGTGCATTATTGAAAATGCCCGGGGCGGGCTGCAGGCCACCTATCCCAACCCCATTTATGTGGGAGAGCCTGAGGATGCCGCCAACAAATCCGCCTACCCCAGGGTGTTCGGCGAACCCCTCACGGTGGAGCTTTTACAGAAGCATCAGGAGCTTTCGGATTCCTGCAAGCCGGAATAAAGATGTATGCGGGAATAAATTTTCAAACACGCTCTAGCAGAGGGAAACGGCTGAACGAAAAAAAAGGATGAAAAGAGGATGATGGAAGGATGAAAAATTATAAACTGCTCACCCCCGGCCCGCTCACAACAACGGACACGGTAAAGAAGGAAATGCTGTTCGATCACTGCACCTGGGATGATGATTATAAAAAGATCACCCAGGAGATACGGGAGAAGCTTTTGAAGCTGGCTCATGTGTCGGAGGAGAAGTATACGGCGGTGCTCATGCAGGGAAGCGGAACCTTCGGTGTGGAAAGCGTGCTCACCAGCGTGGTGGGGGCGCAGGAGAAGCTTCTCATCGCGGCAAACGGAGCCTATGGGGAGCGGATGGAGGATATTGCCCGCCATGCAGGGCTTTCCTGTGAGATCTATCATCAGGACTATACCAAAGTGCCGGATGCAGAGGTGATCCGAGTGCTTCTGGAGCGGGATACCGCCATCACGCATGTGGCCATGGTGCACAGCGAGACCACCTCAGGCATTCTCAATGATATTGAGGCTGTAGCGAAGGTGGTAAGGGAGGCCGGCAGAACCTTTATCGTGGACGCCATGAGCAGCTTCGGCGGCGTGGACATTCCTGTGGAAGAGCTGGGAATCGATTTTCTCATCAGCAGCGCCAACAAGTGCATCCAGGGCGTGCCCGGTTTTTCCTTCATCATTGCGGACAGACAGAAGCTGATCCAGTCCGCCGGAAAGGCCCGCAGCCTGTCCCTGGATCTTTACGACCAGTGGAAAACCATGGAAAAGGACGGAAAGTGGCGCTTTACCTCTCCCACCCATGTGGTGCTGGCCTTCGCCCAGGCCCTGCGGGAGCTGGAAGCAGAGGGAGGCATCCCGGCACGCCATGCCAGATATGCGGATAATAACCGCCTTCTGATCCGCAGGATGGAGGAGCTGGGCATCCGCCCCTACATCGGAAGCGAATGCCAGGGGCCCATCATCACCACCTTTTTCTACCCGGAAAAACACAGCTTTACTTTTCCGGAAATGTATGCCTATATCAAGGACAGGGGCTACGCCATCTATCCGGGCAAGGTGACGGAGGCGGAAACCTTCCGCATCGGAAACATCGGAGAGATTTATGAAGAGGACATCAACCGCCTGTGCGATATTCTGGCGGAGTTTCTGGAGGGAAGATAAATGAGTCATATAAGGGAAAAAACAGAAGCAGTGATTTTTGACTGGGCGGGAACCACCGTGGACTATGGCTGCTTTGCACCGGTGCAGGCTTTCCTGGAGGTCTTTCTGGCCTACGGGATAGAGCCCACAGTGGACGAGGTGCGCGCTCCCATGGGAATGCTGAAGCGGGATCATATCAGAACCATGCTTGCCATGACCCGGATCCAGGCTTTGTGGCAGGAAAAATATAAAAGGCCCTCCATGGAGATGGATGTGGACAGCCTGTACGGCCTTTTTGAGGAAAAGCTGATGGGGATCCTGGATCAGTTCGCCCAGGTGAAGCCGGGGGTTTCGGAGTGTGTGGAGGAGCTGCGCAAAAGGGGCGTGCACATCGGCTCCACCACAGGCTATACGGATGAGATGATGGAGATCGTCACCCGGAAGGCGGCGGAAGGCGGCTATGCGCCGGATGCTTGGTTTTCCCCCAACAGCGTGGGCAATCTGGGACGTCCCTATCCGTACATGATTTACCGCAACATGGAGCGGTTTGCGGTGCATGGTGCCTCCCTCGTGGTAAAGGTGGGGGATACGGTTTCTGACATCAAAGAGGGGAAAAATGCGGGCGTCTGCAGCATCGGCATCCTGGAGGGAAGCTCTGAGATGGGCTTGTCCCAGGCGGAGTATGAGGCTCTTACCGCCTCCGAAAGACAGGCCCTGGAGGAAAAGGTGCGCGCCCGGTATCTGGAGGCCGGAGCGGATGGGGTGATCCGCGATATGGGGGAGCTGATTCCCTGGATGAGGGAGAGGGGGATGCTGTAGGCATGAGCGTCTGGAAGGGAAGCCGGGGAAGAAAAGGATTCTTATTGTATGATAATGTTTTATATTATAATGTTCTGTGCGGGACGGCGGCATGTTATGCGCCGTCCCGTATTAAAATGGTAACGTGCGTCCATCTCTGATCCGTTTCCATTTCCATCTGAACTCTTTCCGGGTAGAGAAAGCGGAGACGCTGAACGATGTTATACAGTGCAATGCC
This sequence comes from uncultured Eisenbergiella sp., assembly GCA_963559585.1. Taxonomy (GTDB): domain Bacteria; phylum Bacillota; class Clostridia; order Lachnospirales; family Lachnospiraceae; genus Eisenbergiella. The sequence goes on from CAUWLJ010000020.1 coordinate 35,112, forward strand.
GTTGCCCTGGGGATGCAGTTCTTCCGGGACAGGCTCTCCCGACAGGATGGCGTTGACCTGGTGCAGCCGTTCTTCTTTCACTGTTTTTCCTGTGTTGCTGATGCGGATACACAGATCCTGCGTCCGGTCGGGACGCCAGATGCGCAGAAGGATCCGACCGGGCTCCAGGGACTGGGAGATGCCGTAGACAATGGCATTCTCCACAATAGGCTGGAGGGTAAAGGGGGGCAGGGAAAGCGCGTCCCACTCCGGGCAGGTATGCACTTCGTAATTCAGGTGGCCGGAGAAACGGATCTGCTGGATATCCATGTAATCCTGGACGATGGACAGCTCCCGTTTCAGGGTGGATGCCTGGGAAGAAATCTCTACGGACTGACGCATCAGGGAGGAAAGGGAATAGATCATGGAGGCAGCATCCGTATCCTGATTGGCAAGGGCAAGCATCCGGATGGTCTCCAGAGTGCCGTAGATGAAATGGGGATGGATCTGGCTTTGCAGCGCCTGATAACGGGCCTCCTGGGTGAGAGCCTCCATGCGAAGCATACGCTGATTGAGCGCATGGTTTTTCCTGACCAGAGCATTGAAACTGTTTATCAGAGTGTGAATCTCGGCAAAGCGTTCCTGCGCGGCAGGGTATTCCTCCAGACCGCTTTCTGAGGTGCGGTTTAAGAAGGAGGAGAAGGCAAACAGCTTCTCAGAGGTGTGGCGGACGATCCTGAAAAAGAGGGAGGAGCACAAAAGGAGCAGCAGGATCAGAGCCGTAACCATCAGGAAAGGAAACAGGTCATAAATCTGAAAGAGCGTTTGGGACAGTCTTCCGGTGAACACCATCTGAAGGCCGCAGTCCTCCAGCGTGACCACGTTCCGGTAAGAATCCAGACTCCAGTCCACGTACAGGCCGTCGGGGCCTTCGGGAGCCGACACAGAGGGCGGAACGTCAGAGGAGGAAGAAAGCTTATTTCCCTCGTGAAAGCAGGCAAATCCTGCATCCTGATAGAAAAGCATGGAGGAGAGTGAATCTGCCATCCGGGTAAAGAAGGACTCCTGATACCGGATCTCCAGATAGCCGATACAGCGGGCATAGGTACTGTTGTAGATCTTCTGGTAGGAGGAAAGGATGGGAACGCCCTGGGGGGACACCTCCACATGCCATATGACCTGGCGGAAGTCTGAGGAAAGAAGCTGATTTTTGGCGTTTTCCTCCAGAGGAAGGGAATCCAGACTGAAGAAAAATTTCAGCGGTACTACGTCAGCGGAGGTATAGATGTGGAATTGCTCCACATCAGGATAACAGGAGATCACGTTGTCTTTCAAAGGAAGGATGCTTTTCAGGGCGGCATAAACCATTTCCGGGCCGTCGTAGAGCCCGCTGAGATAATAGTACAGTTCAGAATTACTCTCCAGAAGATGAACTACTCCATCGTTGATCCCCTTCAGGGTATGGGAGGCCTGCTCCATCTGATTGTGCAGGCCTGCCTGCTGGCTGTCCAGGTTGCGCAGCATATGGTGGATGTTCAGGGACAGAGTATAGCAGAGCCAGCAGAACAGAGTGGGCAGAACGATCAGGCACAGAAAGAAGCGGGAGGACTGCCGAAAGAAAGACGGCTTTCTCCTGGGGCGGGAGGCGTCCTGAGAATGGCAGTTCCTTTTTTTATGGAAAAATCTGTCCCGCAGACAGCAGACCGCGTTTTTCATTGAGCAGGCCTCCTTTCCCGCGCAGTCTCATTTCCGGCCGGCGCTCCATGATGAGCCTCCGGATGCTTTCCGTTCCGGTAGTCGGAGGGGGACATGCCTTCATATTTTTTAAAGATCCGAAGCAGCTGCACGGAGCTGTTATAGCCCACCCTTGCTGCGATCTGTTCCATGTTCAGGTCGGTGGAAAGCAGAAGCTGTTTGGCCGCCTGAAGCCGTTCATGGTGCAGATACTGTAGGTAGGAGCAGGAGGTGGCCTTCTTGAACAGGCCGGAGAGATAGTTGGGATTCAGATCAACCTATTCCGCAAGATCGTTTAGGGACAGGTCTCTCTGATAGTTGGCCTTAATGTAGCGGATCAGCCTTGGGATGCAGTCGTTGTCATCCGCTTCCTTTTCCTGCCGGGAAAGCTCCTGCTTCAGATGTGCCAGCCAGTCGGCTGTGAAAGCGATGAAGGAGGAGGAATCCCTGATCTCATCGGGCAGGGGCAGCTGCATGGGAAGCTCCGGGCATAAGGAGAGACTGTCCAGATAGAAGCGGATGTTTATGTAAAAACTGTTCCAGGTCTGTTCCAGAATACTCCTGTCCGAAAGAGAGGAAGTAAGCCCGGCAAGCTTTTCCATATAGTTTTCCAGCTCCCTGGCAGTTTTTTCGGGCGGCGTCTGAAGAAAGATATTGACACAGTCCTGATAGGTAAAAAGAGCTGCGCCGGCCAAAGCAGGAGAGCCGGGGCATACCTTCTGGTAGAAAATACGCTGTATGGCATTCTGGTACAGCTGGTGCAGATTTTCGCAGGAGTTGCTGCTGATGCTTATGCCAAGCTGATAATCCCCGGAGGAAAGCCTGTCGGCCAGCTGTCCGGCCAGTGCTTTGGTTCTCACGGAAAAGAGAGAGTGGTTGCATAAATAGATGTATTCTCCCCTCCGGGCAAACTGCATGGGCAGACATACATCATAAAAGGCAGAAAAGAGTTCCAACAGTTCCTCAGGCGCGCAGGCAGGAAAAGAACGGCCGGGTTCCAATACTACTACCGAGAAATAGGGATGGGGAAAAAGCTCCCGGATCAGATCGGAACCAAGCATCAGATCGGAAAAGGGAATATCGTAGAGCATCATGGCGCGCAGAGAGAGCAGGGCCTGCTTTTTCAGGGCTTCTCTGCGTTCTGCCCGGCTCTCCCAGGAGGATCGGATGGTATCCATCAGGGAGCTGGTATTTACAGGCTTGAGCAGATAATCCCGTATCTGCAGGCTGATGGCTTCTCTGGCATAGTCAAAGCTGGCATGGCTGGTGAGGATCACGATATCCATTTCAAAGGAATGGGCACGCACATACCGGATCAGGTCAAAACCGTCCATGACCGGCATGGTGATATCCACCAGGAGCAGGTCGGGCTGAAAACGGGACAGGGTTTCAATGGCGGCGGGAACGTTGGAAGCTGTTGCAATATCTATGGGAAAGGACAGCTCCCGGCAGTTTTCTATCATCATCCTGATCCCGTTCAGGATGATCATTTCATCGTCAACGATCATGATTTTAAACATGGCTATACCTTCAGATTCAGTTCAGTGGTTTCTCCCTGGCGGCCAGTAACGATTCTGCCTTCATCGCGGCAGCGGCTTTTTTATCTGCTGATAGAAAGAACAAAATCTTTTAACCGTTCCTTTACTCGTTCAGGGCTTTCAATAGATTTATGATATTTTGAACCTGTTTTTTTGTCAAGGAAGCGGGACAGCCTTTTCGGATAATCTGAAGAATTGTATGGGAGATGAAGGAATGTTTCCTGATCTGAAAAAAGGTCGGGTTGTGGGGAATACCGGAAACTGCTACAATCGTTGCAGATCAAGAAAAGCCGCGGGAAAAGATCGGAACAGGAGGCATTTATGGTACAGAAACAAACAAAACGGAGGACGTTTAAAAAGCAGGGAATGCTGCAGCTTTTCGTCCTTTCGGGAATGCTTTACCTGGTTATCTTTAATCTGATCCCCATGTTTGGCCTGATCATGGGCTTTAAGGATTACAGCATCACCAGCGGGATCAAGGGTATTTTTACCAGTGACTGGGTGGGCCTGAAGTACTTTGAGGAATTCGTTACAGATTACAAATTTGGGCGGCTGGTACGCAATACGGTGGTACTGAGCGTGCTGAAGCTGATCTTCACTTTTCCAGTGCCTATCGCCTTTGCCATTATGGTTAATGAAATCAAAAATCTGAAATTTAAAAAGGTTCTGCAGACCTGCAGCTATCTTCCCCACTTCATTTCCTGGGTTATCATTTCCAGCCTGGCTTTTCAGTTTTTGTCCAAAACGGGAGTGATCAATACTTTGCTGATGAATCTTCATTTGATCGATAAACCAATTGGTTTTCTGACGGAGAGCAGCCTTTTCTGGGGAATGGCAGTGGTGCTGGACATCTGGAAGGAGATGGGCTGGTGGACCATCATTTTCCTGGCGGCCATCGTGGGCATTAACCAGGACTATTACGAGGCGGCCCAGATCGACGGGGCAAGCCGGATGCAGAGGATCCGTTACATCACCCTTCCCTGTATCAAGGGAACGATTGTTGTGGTGCTGATTATGACCATGGGCAACCTGTTCGGCGGAGGATTAAGCGGTTCCAATTTTGAGCAGTGCTATCTGCTGGGGAACAGCGTGAACGCGGATACCTCGGAGATCATACAGACCTACGTGTTTGATGTTGGCCTGGCTCAGGGGCGCTACGCCTATGCTACTGCCGTCGGCATGATACAGTCGGTGATTTCCCTGATCCTGATTTTTGCAAGCAATTTTGCGGCAAAGAAGATCAGCGGTTCGGGTCTGTTTTAGGAGGAGATCATGGAGAAGAAAAAGAGAAAACGCAGCCGCGAGGACTGGATCATGGATTCCTTTATCTATCTTTTTTCCATCCTCGTCCTGTTCGTCACGGTATATCCGTTTTACTATGTTTTTGTTCTTTCCTTTAATGAAGGGGTAGACGCCAGCCTGGGAGGGATCTACTGGTTTCCCAGGAAATTTACCCTTGCCAATTACAGTCAGTTTTTTAGTGATGCCAAGTGGCTGACGGCCCTTATTCTGACGGCGGCCAGAACGCTTCTGGGAACCATGCTGGGCGTGCTGTTCACCACCCTGGTGGCTTACGGTCTTTCCTTTAAGGAGCTGATCGGCAGAAAGTGGTACATGACCTTTGTCATTATCTGCATGTACTTTTCAGGAGGGATCATTCCCTATTATACGGTACTGCGCACCCTGAATCTTATTGACAGCTTCTGGGTGTACGTGATTCCGGGAATGCTGAATCTGTTCTACATCACCATAGGCAGAACCTTTTTTGAAGGGATACCGGAGTCGCTGCGGGAATCGGCCAAGATAGACGGAGCCGGGGAATTCCGGATTTTCAGAAGCATTATCATGCCGATCTCCAAGCCCTTTATGGCCACCCTGGCTCTGTTTATCGGAGTAGGCCACTGGAACAACTGGTATGACTCCACCTTCTTCATCAAGACCAAGTCGCTTCGGACCCTGCCCTATCTGCTGATGGAGGTGATCAACCAGGCCCAGGCCCCCAGCGATCTGAATGCGGCAGCCCATCAGGTGAGCACCACTTCCCTGTCGGTGCAGCTCTCGGCCATGGTGGTGTCCGTTGTGCCCATTATCTTTATCTATCCTTTCCTGCAGAAATATTTTGTGACAGGAATGATGGTGGGAGCGGTGAAGGAGTAAATGTCTGAAACGGGATGTGCGGTGCAGAAGGTACGGCTTATCCCTGAAAAGAAAAAAGTGCCGCAAAGACGGCGGAAAAGGAGGAAGAATATGAGAAAGAAACTGATTTCCACATTGCTGTGTGCAGCGATGACGGCAGGTCTGCTGGCAGGGTGCTCAGGAGGGGTACAGGATGCAGGAACAGATACTGAAGCAGATACCGTGCAGACGGGCGAGGCAGGAGAGGATGGCCAGACTGCATCCGCAGGAGAAGATGTGCTGGATCTGTACATCGATTTTACCTGGTTTGGAACGGACAGCTGGACGGGTATCATTCCGGAAGAAATCACGAAAAACACGGGAGTGCGGCTGAATATAATCCGGTCGGCGGACGACAGCCAGCTGGGGCTGATGATCGCATCAGGGGATCTGCCTGATCTGGTGTTTACGGACAGGGAACTGAGCCGTCTGTGCAACAGCGACATCTGTTACAGCTATGATGAACTGATCAGCGAGTACGGGATCGACTGGACACCGGACAGTGAGCGTATCGCCATAGCCAGATCCTATAATACGGATCCAGAGGATGAGCATTACTACACCATCAAGCAGAATTATAACACTCAGGAGGAATGGGATCAGGCAGAGGGAGTGGTTCCTTCCGTGTCTACCCTTTACTACAGAAAGGATATCTGGGAGGAGCTGGGAAGTCCATCGATGACCACCATGGATGGAATCATGAAGACGATGGAGCAGGTGAAGGAGGCATATCCTGAGCTTCAAGTGGTAAATGCAGGCAATCCTACCTGGCGTCTGCGCGCATTTAAGGAGTGGATCGGCGGACTTACTACTGAATTTGTTTATAATGAGGATGGCAATGTGGTTTATGCGGATGTGACGGATGGCTTTTATAATGCCATGAAATACATCAATCAGATGTACAGAAAGGGCTTTTTCTCAGAAGAAAATCTGGCGATTATCAACGAAGATGATGCCAAACAGCAGGCGTTGAACGGAAACTGCTTCATCTATGAGTGGAACGGACGGCCTAACCAGCTGACACAGTTGAATACAGAGACCCAGAAGAATGTGCCGGAGGCGGAGTGGGCCTGTCTGGAGATTCCTGATGACGCAGTGGAGATGCCCCGCGCCAACACAGGCTGGGCCGGAGTGTTCATTTCCAAGAACTGTAAAAATCCGGAGGCGGCTATCAAACTGATCTCCTATCTGAACAGCGAGGAAGGCAGACGACTGGCGGTGTGGGGAAGGGAAGGCATTGACTATACATTGAACGAGAAGGGAGTTCCCTCTTTCTCTGACGAATGGCATGAAGCCTATCTGGATTCCAAGGTGATGACAGAGAAGTATAATAATAACTATTTCCTGTGCACCACAGAGCTGGATGAGCTGTACCTGTACTATGCAGATGTGGATCCCGAGATCGTGGCAGCTTTTGAGAAGAATACGGATAAGATCGTGAACTATCCTGAGCTTTCCGTGGCAACGCCTACCTCAGACTCTGACCCCGGAATCATCCATAATAAGATCAAGGAGGCCAGAGAGGCGGAGTATGTGAAGATTTATACGGCGGCTGATGATGAAGAATTTGAAAGTGCCTACAACGATTATATGGAGCTGCTGAAGAAGATCGGTGTGGATGAATTGAACACCTATATGACGGAAAGGGTTCCGGAGGTGAAGGAGCAGTATGGGTTCTGAGAAAGCGCTGCATCTTAGAGCATCCTCCCCGGCAGAACGCTGGGAGGATGCTGGAGCACAGCGCGTCAGGGAGTCTTTTGAACGCGGAAGGCGTTTCCCGGATCGACGGAAACCTGGGCGCTCTGACAGGAATTCAGGAATGTCTTCTGCAAAGCCATCCGGGTATTCATTTTCTGCCCGCCCTTCCCGTTTCCTGGCAGGATATGCGGCCTGAGAGGCAGACAGGGAATACCAGATCCTTCCGGCATAGATGAAGGATATTTTATATGCAGTTTCTATTCGGGGCTGTCACACTTACAGTGTGGCAGCCCCAGAATATGTGCTATTTATCCCCGTAGAGCGTGCAGATGGCGGGAATGAATTTTCAAACACGCTCTAGTGCCCACGGCAATGTGCGATGTAAATGCGTCCGTATTCCATAGGATAAACGAGGCGGTCTTTATCATTGATTCTACGGCTGAATTCACCCTGCAGGCCGCCTGTTAATGGTTCAGGCTTTCCAATACCTTCCATACATCCGTTGCGTTCAATGTCTTTAATGAGCTGATTGATACGTTTGATCGTTTTTTTGTCCTGTGTCTGCCAGTAAAGATAGTCGTCCCAGGTATCATCAGACCAGATTTTTTCACTCATCATTCACCTCGATCAACTCATGAACAGTCCCTTTTCCGTCACGCAGTTCCTGAACAGATTTTTTAACATATTCCAGGTTAGCCTGCGAGAAGAATGGATCAGGTATCTGTGTGATCTCAAAGGGGATCCGATTTTCGCGAAGAACGGCTTTTACAAAGAGATTGATGGCGGTGGAGGTATTCAGACCGACGTTAGAGCACTATAGAAGCCTCAAACGTTTACTGTTTACCCGTCCCAAAGAGGATTGTATTCTTTCCGGCAGCATGATAATATGAAGTTAACTTCACGAGAAACGGACTTCACAATAATCCTAAGACCGGCGTACCCAACAGGGAGGTTCCTATGAAAACAAGAGTAAAAGAGATGCGCACCGTGGCGGGAATGACCCAGCAGCAGCTGGCTGATCGGGTACATGTATCTGCCAGGACGATCATTTCCATTGAGAAGGAACAGTACAGCCCTTCGCTGATGCTGGCATACAGAATGGCGAAGGTATTCGGGATGACGGTGGAGGAGCTTTGCTGCCTGGAAGAAAACAGGAGATTGGAGGATGAGAGGTATGAGGAGCTTTGCTGAGATACAGATCAGACAATACCGCCCGGAGGACTGCCGGGAGCTTGCAGAGCTTTTTTATCAGACGGTGCATACCGTTAATGCCAGGGACTACAGCCGGGAACAGCTGGACGCCTGGGCTGACGGAACGGTGGATCTGGAACAATGGAACCGTTCTTTCCTGGAGCATAACAGTCTGGTGGCGGTGGAGGACGGCCGCATTACAGGTTTTGCGGATATGGACAGAACCGGGTATCTGGACCGGCTGTACGTCCATGCTTCTTATCAGGGGAGGGGGATTGCCACGGCCCTCTGCGATCAGCTGGAGCAGAACGCCCCGGGAGAGATCGAGACCCATGCGTCCATCACGGCCAGGCCCTTTTTTGAGAAAAGGGGGTATGTGGTTTTGAAGAAGCAGCAGGTGGAGCGGAAGGGGGTGCTGCTCACCAATTTTGTGATGAAGAAGTCTGCTTTGAGGAAATCAAGGCCGGACATGGAGAAAAAGATAGTGTCGCAATACTGAAATTTTCCTTGCAGAGCCGTTCCGGGCATGCTAATCTGTAAATGAGCATGCTTTCATAAGAATCCGGCGTTTTGCCATTTCATTTTACAGCCAGATGCTTTTTGGCAGGCTGTATCTGTTTTCTTTTCGGAACTCCATGCTTCAAATCCAACTATTTATTATCAACAGGCAGGAGCGAGGAAAGGGATCTGTATTTCCTGTAAAGAGGTGTGGCTCCTGCCACAGAAAGGAGCGCTTTATGCAGGAAGAAAAAAGAGATGTAAACCGAAAATATAAGGATACGGTATTTCGTATGCTGTTCAAGAAAAAGGCACACTTGCTGGAGCTTTACAATGGCCTGAACGGGACGAATTATCAGAATGAGGCAGAACTGGAAATCTATACCCTCGATAATGCGATTTATATGGGTATAAAAAATGACGTTTCGTTCCTTTTGATGTCCGAACTGAACCTCTATGAACATCAGTCCAGCTACAACCCCAACATGCCGCTGCGTGACCTGATCTACATTGCGCGGCAGTTTGAAAAGTTTGTGAGGGGAAAATCCCTGTACTCCAGCAGAAGGCTGACGCTCCCTACCCCCGGCTTTGTTGTGTTTCATAACGGGACGGATTATCAGCCGGAGAGACGCATGCTGAAGCTGTCGGATTCTTTTGAGAAAAGGGCGGAGGAACCATCTCTGGAGCTGAAGGTGCTGCAGATCAATGTGAATGAGGGAAAGAATCGGGAGTTGATGGAGCGCTGCCGGACCTTAAAGGAGTACAGCCAGTATGTGGCATGTGTGCGGAAGTATACGGAAAAGGAGCCTATAGCAGAGGCGGTGGAGCATGCGGTGACAGAATGTATTCAAAAAGGGATTTTGCGGGATTTCCTGTTAGATCAGAGAGCGGAGGTGATAGCAATGTCGATCTTTGAGTATGACGAGGAAGAAGAAAAGAGGAAGCTGCGGGAGGCAGAGTATGAATATGGCCGGGAGGAAGGAAAAAGAGAAGGGATAGAGGAAGGAAAAAAAGCGGGGCTAAAGGAAGGAGAAAGAAAAAGCCGGGAAGAATTTCGGATATTAATGGAGAAGCTTTTTGCCCAGGGACGTGGAAGCGAGCTTGAACGTGCCGTAAAGGACGATACCTATCTGGATAAGCTTCTGGAGGAGGCAAGGCAGGGGGCAGGCCTGTCTGAGGAAGTGTGAATCTATAACCTGAATTTTGGGCGTACTATCCCCTTGGTGGAAAAGTCCTTTTTTAGAAATTATCCGTTTTGTGCGGCACACTGCTGCTGTATAAGTTTTAATGTTTCAGGATCAGCTCCCTGCTCTCTCAGGAACTGAAGGGTATTGTCAAGAGTAAGAAGAACCGTTTTCTGCTTCGGCGGATTGACTATGGCTTCGTAGTCATCCGGATGGAAATCTTCACCGTCAGACAGCATGTGGTAAATGCTGGCAAGCATCATCCTTGCAACAGCAATGATGGCCTTCTTCTTCCCGCGGCGTTTGGCGATACGCTGATATTTGACCGCAAAGTATGGTTCTTTTTTGCTTTTGACAGCGGCAAGGGCACATTGGATCAGCAGAGGCTTCAGATACTGTCCGGCTTTTGAACATCTGGTGGATTTCTTTTTGCTGGCGCTCTCGTTATTCGCAGGGGTAAGCCCAGCCCATGAACACAGATGTCTGCTGGATTCAAAGACAGACATGTCAGCACCGGTTTCTGAAAGGATGAACAAGGCAGAAAGCTCTGTGATTCCGGTGACAGTGGCTATCCGCCTGATCTGTGTATCATACGGACGGCTGCGCAGAAAGAGTTCTGCTTCGATTTCATCTATGGATTTGTTGATGAAATCAATGTGTGCCTTAGCGTGGGTCATTTTAAATTTCTGCTCGTCCAGGATGTGATACCCATGCACTGCATCCATCACTTCGTCCTGGGAAGCCTTTACCCGGCGGTCGATGAGGGAACGGCATTTTGCCTCATCGAACGGTTCATCAGAAAGCAGATAATCCATGATCCGTATGGCGGACAGGCCAAAGGGATCGGTGAGTACACAGTCAATGCGTATGCGGGAGATGGTCATGCTGTTCTGATAGCGGTTTTTCTCAGCAGTGCGCATATAGGAAAGCTTGAGGCGGTAGCGGGAAAGCTCCCGCAGGGCACGGATATCGGCAGGAGGGATAAAAGATGCTTTTACAATATCAAACCGGAACAGGTTAGCGATCCACTTCGCGTCCCGCTTGTCGGTTTTCCTGCCCTTGATGGCTTTCACATATTTGGGATGGGTGAGAACGACGTGCATGTGGGGTTCAAGGATATTAAAAATGGGAATCCAGTATTTGCCAGTGGACTCCATACAGACATCGCGGCAGCCTTGAGAGAGAAGCCAGTCGCGCAGGGAGGCGATATCTGAATTGGTGGTGAGAAAGACTTTCGTTTTGTAAGAGGCGGTCAAAGTAACAGGGTCAGAGGTACAGACAGAGGCAACAACGGATTTTTTATGTACGTCAAGGCCGGCACATAAGGGTCGGATCACCTCAAACGGTTGAGAATCCATAAGGAAACCTCCTTTCGTAAGGGATGAGAGCATAAAAAGAGGACATCAGCAGTGACTGTCACCCAAGCGAAAAGACTTATCACAGAACCGGATGGTTCAGTTATCTAAAATGATAAGTGTGCGGACTCGAGGTCACAATTATTTGTGCTTGAAGAGGGTAACGGCACAGATAAGATTTCGGGATAAGCAGGTCATTCGCCGCTCACCACAACGTGCTCTGTAGGATACTGGTGTCCTCATGAACAGTATAGCACGAAAAGGGAATAAGAGGAACTGTAAACTGTAAGAAGATTCAGGCATTGTTTGTGGCGGAAGGCAGGAACGACGTAAGGAGGGCATGCCGCCCGGCATGCTTGAAAAGGGGCTGTGAAAAATAGGAGTTGAAAACTCCTGTTTTCGCGGCCCCTTTATA
>CAUWLJ010000021.1:0-44636 GCA_963559585.1 uncultured Eisenbergiella sp.
TTTGCTCATAGACGGGCGCTCAGCTCATATCGGCATGAACGGTCAAAATCATGCAGGCATGTTTTGCCCGTTCATGCCGATATGGTTGAACTGTTACATAAAAACAGGGGCGCTGTCTGCATGGCAGATGCGGACAGCAGCCGGACAGGAATGAATGGATGTTTTTTAGAAAAAAGGATGGAAGAGAGGCTGAAAAAGGAGGGGCTGTGCGGCGGACGGCGCTGGCTGCGGCAGGTATTGCGGCAGGGACGGCGGCTGTGGTTTATCTTGCGGGCGCCTTCTTTTTTGCAGGGCATTATTATTGGGGAACACGGATAGACGGCAGGGATTACAGCTTTCAGGCCAGGGAGCGGGTGAGGGAGGAGATTCTGAATCCGTCTGTGAATTACAGACTGAGCATTCTGGGACGTGAGGGAATGACGGATGTACTCACGCCGGAGGAGCTGGGCATGACATATGCCTTCGACGATACTCTGGAGCGGGTGAACGCGGGTATGACCGGGCTTGGCTGGCCGGCGATGCTGTGGCAGGATAACAGCTATGAGCTGCCTAAGACGATCCTGTATGATCAGGAGGCGCTGGAGAGGCGGCTGGAGAGGTCGCCTTTCTGGGATGAAAAGAAGGTGCGTGAGCCTGTGGACGCCAGGATAGGAGAATATGTGGAGGGGGAAGGCTATTCTATTATAAAGGAAGATCCCGGAACCGTTCTGAACCATGACCTGGTGCTGGCTGCGGTGGAGGAGGCCCTGGGAAATCTGACGGAGGAGCTGGATCTGACTGAGGGGGATTTTTATTCCCAGGCTGTGGTGAGGGCAGATGATCCGGAGCTGGAAAAGGCGCTTGAGACCGCCAACCATTATGTGAGTGCCAGGATTACGTATACGTGGAACGATGTGACGCAGGTAGTGGACGGAAGTTTGATTCATAAGTGGATCAGGATAGAGGGAAGCCAGGTGGAGCTGGATGAGGAGGCGGTGCGGGATTTTATCAATGGAATGGCCCGTGAGCATGATACCTTTGGGAAAAACAGGCGTTTTATCACTACGGACGGGGAGGAGCTGGTGCTGAAGGGCGGTTCTTACGGCTGGTGGTCTGACCGGGCCGCAGAGACGGAGGCGCTGGCGGAGTCTGTCCGCAAGGGGGAGCAGGAAGAGAGAGAGCCTGCCTTTTTCTCGCGGGGATATGCAAGGGGAACGGCGGGGGAGGATATTGGTTCTTCTTATGTAGAGATTGATCTGGGCGAACAGCATTTGTATCTGTATATAGATGGGGAGATCCTGCTGGAGAGCGATCTGGTGTCGGGAAATCTGTCCAGAGGGTATGGTACGCCGGCAGGGGTGTTCGGGCTGACTTATAAGGAGCGGGATGCCACTCTGACCGGGGAGACCTATGCCTCCCATGTGGATTACTGGATGCCCTTTAATGGAAATATCGGGATGCACGACGCTTCCTGGCGGGGAGAGTTTGGCGGGGATATTTATATGAACAGCGGCTCCCACGGGTGTATCAATCTGCCGCCCCAGGTGGCTGCGCAGATTTATGAGCATGTGGAGAGAGGATTTCCGGTAATCTGCTATTATTGAAAGACAGGGAGCGAAGCAGCAGCGGAGGGGCGGGAGAAATGTTTGGGGCAAGGGGCCGGCGGCCTGGAAACAGCCGGCTGGCAGAGACGTGGCTGAACATTGCAGTATGAGGAGTTGGACATGAAAATGGACATAGGGAACTGGAATAAGCAGAGGCAGAGAAGAAAAGCACAGCGCAGGCGGGCGGCCCGTGAACGGATCGCCAGATATGGAAGGGATATTCTGCGGTCGGAGAATTTCCGCGCTACCAGAGAGAATATCCAGCATGGCACGGTGTCGGTGCACAGGCATTCCATCAGCGTGGCGCAGTGCAGTCTGGAAATCGCGGAGAAGCTGGAGGCTCTGGGGATCAGGAGCCGGGAGCGGGATATGGTGCGCGGGGCGCTGCTTCATGACTACTTCCTGTACGACTGGCACAAGCATAAAAGCTCCAGATGGTGGAAAATGCACGGCTTCTGCCATCCGGGCGTGGCCCTGCACAATGCGGATCAGGAGTATGAGCTGACGGACCGGCAGAAGGACATTATCAGGAAGCATATGTGGCCTCTGACTGTGACGCCGCCCCGGTGCAGAGAGGCCTGGATCGTGACGGCGGCGGATAAATACTGCTCCCTTCTGGAAACGCTGCGTCTGCGCAATGAGAGGCGGAGAGGGCGGCGTGAAAGACGGGGCAGGGACGATATGGAAGGGATGCACAGCGCGGCGTGCGGTGAGAAATGAAGCTTTTGGAGAGACGGAATGGATAACGGTTTGCTGGAAAGGTTAAGTAAATACAGGGATTCGGCGTATTATCCCTTTCACATGCCCGGCCATAAGAGAAGGATGCCGGAGGAGATCGGGGCGCTTCGGGATGTGGCAGGACTGGATATTACGGAGATAGAGGGATTTGACAATCTCCATCAGCCGGAGGGAATACTGCGGGAGGCAAACAGGCGGGCGGCCAGAGTGTTCGGGGCGGAGGAGACCTGTATGCTGGTAAACGGTTCCACAGCCGGGATCCTGACGGCAGTGTCGGCGGCTGTGCCCAGGGGAGGCAGGCTGATCATGGCGCGCAACTGCCACCGGGCGGTGTATCATGCAGTGTATCTGAGGGAATTGGATCCTGTCTACCTGTATCCGGATGCGGTGCCGGGATACGGGATCGCAGACTGTATCAGGCCGGAGCAGGTGGCTGCGGCGGTGAAGGAGTATCCGGCTGCTGCGGCCGTCCTGATCACATCTCCCACCTATGACGGCGTGGTGTCGGATGTGGAGGCGATTGCTGAGATTGTGCATGAGGCGGGGATGGTTCTGATCGTGGACGCCGCCCATGGGGCCCATTTCGGCTTTGCAGAAGGGTGGCCGGAAAGCCCGGTGAGGCTGGGGGCGGATCTGGTGATCCAGAGCCTGCACAAAACCCTGCCCGCCCTGACCCAGACCGCGCTGCTCCATATGAACGGGACACGGGTTGATAGGGAGGCGGTGAGAAGATTTGAGTGTATTTATCAGACCAGCAGCCCCTCCTATCTGCTGATGGGCAGCATCGACGCCTGTGTGCGCCTGATGGAGGAGCAGGGAAGGAGCCTGATGGAAGGGTTCGGGGAACGTCTGGAGCATTTCCGGGAACGCCTGAGACGGCTTGGGGTACTGCGGCTGATGAATGAGGATATTCTGGATCGGGGCTGCATGAAGGCCTTTGACCAGGGAAAACTGCTGATATACACGGGAAAATCAAATTTAACAGGGAATTTTCTTTACAAAGAACTGATTAACCGTTATTATTTTCAAATGGAGATGGCCTGCGATACCTATGTGACGGCGATCGCCACGCCGTGGGACAGTAAAGAGGGGCTGGAGCGGCTGGCGGACGCGCTTCTTGGGATCGACAGCAGACTGGAGCCGGTGTGCGTGGCAGGGACAGAGAAAGCGGCGCCTTATCCGGGACTTCGGACGGCTGTGCCGCTTTACCGGGCAGTGGACGCGCCGAAGGAGGAGCGGACGCTTCGGGAGGCGGCAGGCCGGGTATCAGGAACTTATGTGAACCTTTATCCACCGGGGATCCCCTTGGCGGTTCCCGGCGAGATGCTTGAGGAGGAGGTCATTAAGTTAATAGAGAGGTACATGGGGCAGGGCCTGCATGTACAGGGGGTGGAACGGAGCTTCACAATCAAATTACTTAAATGACGGGCCGCAGGAGGCGGCAGAAGGAGTTAGGATGAGAAACACCAAGATTATTTGTACCATTGGCCCCGCATCTCAGAGTGAGGAAAAGCTGAGAGAGGTGATCCTCGCCGGAATGAATGTGGCGCGTTTTAATTTTTCCCATGGTGATCATGAAGAACAGACCATGAAATACGAAAGAATGCGCAAGATCAGCAAGGAGCTGAACCTTCCTGTGGCAGCGCTTTTGGATACGAAGGGCCCTGAGATCCGTCTGAGAGAATTTGAGGAAGGCAAAATCATGCTGGAGGCAGGGCAGCTTTTCACCCTGACCATGAAGGAGATCATGGGAACGAAGGAGATGGTTTCCGTTTCCTATAAGAATCTGATCAACGATGTGAAGGTGGGCGGCACAATCCTCATCGACGACGGCCTGATCGAGCTGAAGGTGGAGGAAATGACGGATACGGATATTGTGTGCCGCGTGGTGAACGGCGGGCCGGTTTCCAATAAGAAGGGCGTGAATGTGCCCGGTGCGGAGCTGACCATGCCCTATATCAGCGATGTGGACAGAAGCGATATTCTGCTGGGTGTGGAGCTTGGCTTTGAATTCGTGGCTGCTTCCTTTGTGCGGAACAAGGAGGATGTGCTGGCGATCCGTGAGCTGCTGGCGGAGCATAATTCCAAAATGCAGATCATTGCCAAGATCGAGAGCATGCAGGGAATCAGAAACCTGGACGAGATCATTGCCGTATCCGACGGTATTATGGTGGCCAGAGGAGATATGGGCGTTGAAGTGCCTCTGGAGGAGGTTCCGATCCTGCAGAAGCAGATGATCAAGAAGGCTGTGGCAGCAGGAAAGCAGGTGATCACGGCTACCCAGATGCTGGAATCCATGATCCGCAATCCCCGTCCCACCAGAGCGGAGACCACGGATGTGGCCAATGCCATCTATGACGGAACGACGGCCATTATGCTGTCCGGGGAGAGCGCGCAGGGACAGTACCCTGTTGAGGCAGTGCAGACCATGGCAAGGATTGCGGAGCGTACCGAGCAGGATATTGATTTTGCGGGAAGGCTGAAAAAGCGCGAGGTGCCTCAGGATGGAGATATTACCACGGCAATCTCTCACGCTACCTGTACGCTGGCAGCGGATCTGGGCGTGAAGGCAATTATCTGCGTGACCATGTCTGGCTTTACGGCCAGGATGATTTCCAGATTCAAGCCCAACTGTCCGATTATCGGCTGTACGGTGAAGCGTCTGGTATGGCGTCAGATGAGCATTCAGTGGGGTGTGGTTCCGCTTCTGATCCAGGAGGAGAATACGGCGGAGGATCTGTTCCGTGAGGCTGTGGATGCAGCAAAGGCCGCCGGGCTGATCCAGACGGGCGACAAGGTGATCATCACGGCAGGAATGCCTCTGGGCGTATCCGGCAAGACGAACCAGCTGAGAGTGATTGAGGTATAAAGGGATCGCAGGCGGGCAGAATTCTGCCTGCCGCCGCAGTTTATCGGCGGGCAGGTAAGGCGCAGCCTGCCAGCGGCGGGTAAACCGGGCTGGCGAAACGCAGTGATCGATCTGCTGCGGCAAAAGAGGGGAGAGAAGCAGAAGAAAGGGGAAGGGGACTATGGCAAAATATGTGATGGCTCTGGATCAGGGAACGACCAGCTCCCGGTGTATCCTGTTTGACAAGGCGGGGCATATGTGCTCCGTGGTGCAGCGAGAGTTTAAGCAGATTTATCCCAGGCCGGGCTGGGTGGAGCATGATCCGCTGGAGATCTGGTCCTCCCAGCTGAGCGTGGCTGTGGAGGCTATGGGAAAGATCGGCGCATCGGCATCGGATATTGCGGCCATCGGTATTACCAACCAGAGAGAAACGACCATCTGCTTCAGCAGAAAGACCGGAAAGCCTGTATACAACGCCATCTGCTGGCAGTGCAGGCGGACGGCGGATACCATCGACGAGCTGAAGGCAGAGGGCTTCGACCAGGTGATCCGGGAGAGGACGGGACTGGTTCCGGACGCTTATTTCTCCGGGACGAAGATCAAGTGGATCCTGGATCACGTGGAGGGCGCGAGAGAAATGGCAGAATCCGGGGAGCTTCTGTTTGGAACGGTGGATACCTGGCTGATCTGGAACCTGACCAGAGGAAAGGTATTCGTTACGGATTATACCAACGCCTCCCGCACCATGCTTTTCAATATATATACCAGGCAGTGGGATCAGGAGATCCTGGACAGGCTGGGAATCCCTGCCTCCATGCTGCCACAGGTGAAGCCGTCCAGCTGTATCTACGGCTGTACGGAGGAATCGGTGATCGGCGGCAGCATTCCCATTGCGGGCGCGGCGGGAGACCAGCAGGCGGCCTTGTTCGGCCAGTGCTGCTTTGATGCGGGAGAGGCGAAAAATACATACGGGACGGGCTGCTTTCTTCTGATGAACACAGGGGATAAGCCTGTGAAAAGTGAGAACGGCCTGCTTACCACCATTGCGGCCAGCACAGAGGGTGAGATCCGGTATGCGCTGGAGGGAAGCGTGTTCGTGGCGGGCGCGGCGATCCAGTGGCTGAGGGATGAGCTGCGCATGGTAAAGAGCGCGCCCCAGTCCGAGGAGTATGCGTCCGCAGTGGAGGATACCAACGGAGTGTACGTGGTGCCCGCTTTTACCGGGCTTGGAGCGCCTTACTGGAACCCGTATGCCCGGGGCACCATTGTGGGCCTCACCCGCGGGGCGAAGAAGGAGCATTTTATCCGTGCCGCACTGGAATCCCTTGCCTATCAGTCCCAGGATGTGCTGGAGGCTATGGAGAAGGACTCCGGTATCCGCCTGAAGAACCTGAAGGTGGATGGAGGAGCCAGCGCCAACAATTTCCTGATGCAGTTCCAGGCAGATATTATGAACCGGGATGTGGTCCGGCCTGAGTGCATTGAGACCACGGCCCTGGGAGCGGCCTATCTGGCGGGGATTGCCGCAGGCTTCTGGAAGGACAAGGAGGATGTGAGAAGGAACTGGTTCCTGGATCAGACCTTCCTTCCGTTCATGTCCCAGGAAAAGCGTCAGGAAAAGCTGAAGGGCTGGAAGCGGGCCGTCCGCTGTGCCATTGCCTATGCGGAGGAGGAGTGAAACGGCTGCCATTTACCGGCTTGCCGCTGAAAAGTAACGTGAAACCGGACTTTTGGAGACAGGATGGGAAAGATATTTTATATTGTGGGAAAAAGCTGCTCCGGTAAGGATACCATTTACAGACGGCTGCTGGAGGATGGGGAGCTGGGCCTGAAGGCCGTGGTTCCCTATACCACCAGACCCATGCGGGATGGGGAAGCCGAGGGCAGGGATTATTTTTTCAGGACGGAAAAGGAGCTGGAGGAGCTGCGCGCCGCAGGATGTGTGATCGAGGAGCGGGTGTATCAGACCTATTACGGCCCCTGGTACTATTTTACCGTGGACGACGGGCAGATCAGGCCGGAGGAAGGCAGTGTGCTGATGATCGGGACGCTCCCGGCCTACATGGCAGTGCGGGACTACTTTGGACGGGATAAAGTGATCCCTCTCTATATTGATCTGGACGACGGGGAACGGCTGCAGAGGGCTCTTAACAGGGAGCGGACGCAGGAAAGCCCGAAATATGAGGAAATGTGCCGCAGATTCCTGGCGGATTCGGAGGATTTCTCGGAAGAAAAAGTACGGGAGGCAGGGATCGGGAGGCGCTTTTATAATTTTAACCTGGAGCAGTGCCTGAAGCAGCTCAGGTCATGGATACAGGAAGAAGATACGGATGGGCTGCCCATGTGAGGACGCGCGGAGAAAGTGCGGCGCGGGACAGCATCGGGGCAGTCTTAGGTGCAGTCAGAAGCAAAGGAGGGCATATGGCAGGATTTGGGGACATCTACGGGCAGGAAACCATCAGGGAATATCTGCAGAATGTGATCAGCACGGGAACCTTTTCCCATGCGTACATCATCAGCGGGGAGAAGAACAGCGGCAAGGAGTTCATTGCCAGGATCTTTGCCAGAACCCTTCAATGTGAGAGAGGGGGGACGGAGCCCTGCGATGAGTGCCATTCCTGTAAGCAGGCGCTGTCGGACAACCATCCCGACATCATCCGTGTGACCCATGAGAAGCCGAACAGCATCGGCGTGGAGGATATTCGCAGCCAGGTGAACAGCGATATGGGGATCAAGCCCTATTCCGGCCCATACAAAATCTATATGATCAACGAGGGCGAGAAGATGACGGTGCAGGCGCAGAATGCGCTGTTAAAGACCCTGGAGGAGCCACCGTCCTATGGGGTGATCCTGATCCTGACGACCAGCACAGAGGCCCTTCTGCCTACCATTGTGAGCCGCTGTGTGGTTCTGGACATGAAGCCGGTGCAAGACGATGTGGTGCGGCGGTTCCTGATGGAGGAGCTGGGAGTGCCGGATTACCGGGCCAATGTGTGCGTGGCCTTTGCCAGGGGAAATATTGGCAGGGCAAAGCTGTTGGCATCCAACGAGGATTTTGATAAAGTAAAGGAGGAGGCTGTGAACCTCCTGAAGCATATCCACGATATGGAGCTGAATGAGATTGCGGCGGCGGTCAAGCGGATCAGCGAATACAAGCTGGATGTGACGGACTATCTGGATCTGTTTGCCGTGTGGTTTCGGGATGTACTGCTGTTTAAGGCTACAAACGACGCCAATCACCTGATTTTTAAGGAGGAGATCAAGTACATCAGAAAAGAGGCGGATCAGACCAGCTACGAGGGAATCGAGGATATTCTGGAGGCTTTGGAGAAAGCGAAATCCAGGATCGCGGCAAACGTGAATTTTGATCTGACCATGGAGCTTCTGTGTATGACGATCCAGGATCGGCATTAACGAAACGGAAGCCTGGAAAAACCGGCACAGGTTGGAGGTTGATAGAGAATGAAGATTGTTGGAGTAAGATTTCGGACGGCGGGCAAGGTGTACTATTTTGACCCGGTGGATTTTCAGATAAAGAGGGGCGACCATGTGATCGTGGAGACGGCCAGAGGTGTGGAGTACGGCACCGTGGTGGGGGGGATCCGCGAGCTGGAGGAGAGCAGGGTGACACAGCCCTTAAAGCCTGTGCTGCGCATTGCCAATGAACGGGATAATGAGCAGGAGGCCGCCAACAAGGTGAAGGAAAAAGAGGCGTTCCGTATCTGTCAGGAAAAGATCAAAAAGCATGGTCTGGACATGAAGCTGATCGATGCGGAATATACCTTTGACAATAATAAGGTACTGTTTTATTTCACTGCGGACGGGAGGATCGATTTCCGCGAGCTGGTGAAGGATCTGGCAAGCGTGTTTAAGACCAGGATCGAGCTGCGCCAGATCGGCGTGAGGGATGAGACGAAGATCCTGGGAGGGATCGGGATCTGCGGCAGACAGCTGTGCTGCCACACCCATCTGTCCGAGTTCGTTCCGGTGTCCATCAAGATGGCCAAGGAACAGAATCTGTCGCTGAATCCCACCAAGATTTCCGGTGTGTGCGGAAGGCTGATGTGCTGCCTGAAGCATGAGGAGGAGACCTATGAGGATCTGAACAGAAGGCTTCCGGGCGTGGGGGATTTTGTGACCACGGACGATGGGCTGAAGGGCGAGGTGTCGGGCGTGAACGTGCTGCGCCAGCTGGTAAAGGTGATCGTCAGCGTGGACGATGAGAAGGAGATCAGGGAATACCGCCTGGATCAGCTTCGTTTCAGGAAAAGGCACGGCAAGAACCGGAAGAACGATGTGAGCGAGAAGGAACTGAAGGAGCTGGAAAAGCTGGAGAAGAAGGATGAACGATCCAAACTGGAATGAAAGCGGCCTGAATGAAGTCAGGCTGAAGGAAGGGGAACGGCTGGACGAGCTGCAGAGGAACGGCTACAGGATCATCCAGGATCCGGAACGCTTCTGCTTCGGGATGGACGCGGTGCTTCTGGCCGGCTTTGCCAGGGTCAGACCGGGGGGAAGGGTGCTGGATCTGGGAACCGGGACGGGGATCATCCCCATCCTGCTGGAGGCCAGGACGCAGGCTTCCCACCTTACCGGCCTGGAGCTCCAGCCGGACAGCGCGGATATGGCTGAGCGGAGCGTGCGGCTGAACGGGCTGGAAGGAAAGATCCGGATCGTGGAGGGCGACATCAGAGAGGCAGCGGGCTTGTTTCCCTCTGCTTCTTTTGACGTGGTGACCAGCAATCCGCCCTATATGATCGGCGGCCACGGTCTGACCAACCCGGAGGGGCCCAAGGCGGTGGCCCGCCATGAGGTGAAATGTACCTTTGAGGATGTGGCGTGCGCTGCGGCCAGGCTTCTGAAGCCCCAGGGGGCTTTTTATCTGGTGCACCGCCCTTTTCGGCTGGCAGAGATCATGGTGACGCTGGCGAAATGGAAGCTGGAGCCCAAGAGGATGCAGCTGGTGTACCCTTACGTGGATAAGGAGCCCAATATGGTGCTGATTGAGGCCCGCCGGGGCGGCAGAAGCAGGCTGAGCGTGGAGAAGCCTCTGATCGTGTACCAGTCGCCAGGTGTGTATACAAGAGAAATCTATGAGATCTACGGCTACTGACAGGATCTGTGAGGATTCGGCAGACCGGTCCGTGCGGCCGGAAGGAAGAATGAGATGAGCAGGAAGATCGGTATTGCGGCCGCAGTTATCTGCGCGGCGGGGATTGCGGCGGGCCTGATGATAGGGCTGTACGCGGATACAATGGAAGACAGGGAGGCCATGGGTCAGGCTGTGGAGACGGCGGAGCCGGGCCGGGAAGAGGCCGGTCTGGCCGGAACCGGAGCCGTGTCCGGGAATGAGGGTGCGGCTGCCGGACCGGGCGGTGAAGCTGAGAGCGCATCTGAAAATGACCTCCGCAATGACGGAGCGGAAGCGGCAGAAGGAGGCGGGGAAGTGTCCGGAAATGATACCGCAGGAACCGGGACGGCGGACGGTACACCGGGGACGGTATCGGGAGACGGAATCTGTCAGAATCAGGAGGAACGGACAGCGGTGAAGGGCATCTATGTCACCGGAGCCATGGCCGGAACCTCCAACGTGGACAGCCTGATCGAGCTGGTGGAGCGGACGGAGCTGAATACACTGGTGATCGATATTAAAAACGATGACGGCAGGGTGGTCTGTGAAATGGACTCTCCCATGGTGGAGCAGACCGGTTCCGTGAAAACGCTGGTGAAGGACATGCCTGCCCTGGTTCAGAAATGCAAGGAGAGAGGCATCTATCTGATCGGCAGGATCGTGGCCTTTAAGGATCCATACCTGGCGGAGCAGAGGACGGATCTGGCCCTGCATGATCGGGAGGGGAAGCTTTTCCGGGACAATTCAGGCCTGGCCTGGGTGAATCCCTATAAGAGGGAGGTATGGGAATATCTGCTGGAAATAGCCGGAGAGGCAGTGGAGATGGGCTTTGATGAGATCCAGTTCGACTATATCCGGTTTGCCACGGAGAGAGGCATGAAGAATGTGGACTTCGGGCCTGAGGCAGCCGGGAAGGATAAGGAGGCTGTGATCACGGAGTTTGTGGAGTATGCGGCAGACAGGATTCATGAAATGGGAGCCTTTGTGTCGGCGGACGTGTACGGTATTATCATAGACAGCAGGCTGGACGCCTCCATCGTAGGACAGAACTATTATGAAATGTCCAAATATCTGGACTATATCAGCCCCATGGTATATCCTTCCCATTATGGGCCGGGGAATCTGGGCCTGGACGTGCCGGACGCCCATCCCTACGAGACGATTTACCGCAGCATGAGCGCCTCCCGCCGCGTCCTGTCAGGAACCGGGCAGGAGGCCGGGACCGTGTCAGGAAATGGCACAGGCGGGGACATGGCGGCAGGCGGCAGCGTATCGGGAAATGAAGCGCCGGAAAGCACAGTATCAGGAAACGGAGTACCGGGCAGTACCGTTTCGGGAAGCGCAGTGCCGGACAATGCCGTTTCAGACAGAACGACATCAGCCAATACGCTCCGGGAGCCTGCCCTGCCTGATCCCCGCCTTCTGGAGCCTGCGGAGGAGATCCGGGCACAGGTACGCCCCTGGCTGCAGGATTTTACCGCCACATGGGTGGACGGGCATATCCGGTACGGCCCGGAGGAGATCCGGGCGCAGATCCAGGCCGTGTACGACGCGGGCTACAGCGAGTGGATCCTCTGGAATGCGGCCAATTGTTATACGGAGGGCGGCCTGGAGCCGGAGGAAGAGCCGGAAACAGAAGAAAGGCCGGAAGAAATGCCGGAAACAGAAGAAGGGATGGAAATAGAGAAACGGCCGGAAACACAGGGCGAAGGCTGAACGGCAGCTTTGCCCGTACATAGATCTGTCATAGAACAGAGTGATTTGACATAAAACAGAGCGGAAAGGGAAGGTGCATATGGCGGGAACGCTTTATCTGTGTGCTACGCCGATCGGCAATCTGCAGGATATGACGCCAAGGGTGGAGGAAACCCTGCGGAACGTGGATCTGATCGCGGCGGAGGACACGCGCAATAGCATCAGGCTGCTGAATCATTTTCAGATACATACACCCATGACCAGCTATCATGAATATAATAAGGTGGAGAAGGCCCATGAGCTGATTGCCAGGCTGCAGGCCGGGGCGGACGTGGCGCTGATCACGGACGCAGGCACGCCTGCCATCTCCGATCCGGGGGAGGTTCTGGTGCGCCTGTGCCAGGAGGCGGGAGTCCCGGTGACCTCCCTTCCCGGCCCGGCGGCCTGTATCACGGCCCTGACCCTTTCCGGCCTGCCCACCAGACGCTTCTGCTTTGAGGGCTTTCTTCCTTTTGATGATAAAAAGGAAAAAAATGCGGTTTTGGAGGAGCTGAGGGAGGAATCCCGTACCATCATTCTGTACGAAGCGCCCCACCATCTGGTGCGCACCCTCGCCTGCCTGTATGAGGCGCTGGGAAACAGAAGGATCACCCTGTGCAGGGAGCTGACCAAGAAATTTGAAACGGTGTTTCCCACCACACTTGATGAGGCGCTGGAATATTATAAGGCCAATTCCCCCCGGGGGGAGTACGTGCTGGTGGTGGAGGGAAAGAGCCGCCGGGAGAAGGAGAAGGAGCGGGAAGCTTCTTTTGCACAGATGCCGCTGGAGGAGCATATGGACAGCTATACCAGCCGGGGGATCGACCGGAAGGAAGCCATGAAATGCGTGGCCAAAGACCGTGGAATCAGCAAGCGTGAGGTTTATCAGCAGCTGCTCCGCAAAGAAGATGTTGACAAATAAAGATATAGCGCATATACTTCCTCTGACATATATTTTCATGGGAGAGGAAGGTTTGTTCCCCAGCCTGTGGGAAAAGCTTCGCAGACTGAGAGTTTCGTTCAGCGTAACTCTTGCAGATATATAAAAAAGAAAAGGAGAAAAAAAGCATGTTGGAAAAGGTGATCGAGATCATTCAGGAGCAGTTAAATCTGGAGGGCGTTGCCATCACAGAGGATACCTCTTTCAAGGATGACCTGGGAGTGGATTCCCTGGATCTGTTCGAGCTGGTTATGGCTGTGGAGGAGGAGTACGGCGTGGAGATTCCTGCTGAGGAGCTGGAGCAGCTGACGACGGTTGGTTCCGTGGTGGAGTATTTAAAAGAGCAGGGTATTGAGGCTTAATGAAAACAGCATTGACAGCTTTACTTGGAATAGAATATCCGGTGATTCAGGGCGGCATGGCCTGGGTGGGGGAATACCACCTGGCGGCCGCCGTTTCTGAAGCGGGCGGCCTGGGGCTGATCGGCGCGGCCAGCGCTCCGGCCGATGTGGTAAGAGAGCAGCTCAGAGAGGCCAGAAAGCTGACGGATAAGCCTGTGGGCGTGAACGTGATGCTTTTGAACCCCAATGCGGAGGAAGTGGCCCGGGTGATCGTGGAGGAGGGCGTGAAGGTGGTGACTACCGGAGCCGGAAGCCCTGCCCGGTTTATGGAGCTGTGGAAATCGGCAGGGGTGAAGGTGATTCCTGTGGTAGCCAGCACTGCCATGGCCAAGCTGATGGAGCGGGCCGGGGCCGATGCAGTGATTGCAGAGGGGATGGAGAGCGGAGGCCATATCGGCTCCGCCACCACCATGACCCTGGTTCCCCAGGTGGTGGACGCGGTGAAGATCCCGGTGATCGCCGCCGGAGGGATCGCTGACGGAAGGGGCTTTGCAGCGGCCATGATGCTGGGCGCGCAGGGCGTACAGATGGGAACCCGCTTCGTGGCGGCAAAGGAGTCCATCGCCCATGAGAACTATAAGCAGAAGATCCTGAAGGCAAAGGACATTGATTCGGCAGTGACCGGAATGAGCACAGGCCATCCGGTGCGCCAGATCAAAAACCAGATGACCAGGGAATACCTGCGTCTGGAAAAGGAGGGCGCTTCCTTTGAAGAGCTGGAATACCTGACCCTTGGCTCTCTGCGCAAGGCCGTGATCGACGGAGACGTGGTGCACGGAACCCTGATGGCGGGCCAGTGCGCGGGAATGGTGAGGAAGGAGCAGACCTGCCGGGAGATCATTGAGGAGGTCGTGCAGGAGGGCTGCTGCCTCCTGGGCCGGCAGTGAGAGAAGCCGCTGACAGGTGATCCGGCGTGCTGCCGGAATGCGTACAGAAAGAAGGAGGGCGGCTATGACGCTCACAACGAAAGAAATACTGAAGCTCCTGCCCCACAGACAGCCCATGCTTCTCATTGATACCATTGAGGAGCTGGAGCCGGGCGTGCGCGCGGTGGGAAAGAAATGCGTAAGCTATAATGAGCCCTTTTTTGCGGGCCATTTCCCGGGAGAACCGGTGATGCCCGGGGTGCTGATCCTGGAGGCCCTGGCCCAGACCGGGGCGGCGGCGATTCTGTCCAAGCCGGAAAATGCGGGAAAGCTGGTACTGTTCGGCGGGATCGACAAGGCCCGCTTTAAGGAAAAGGTGGTTCCCGGAGACGTGCTTCTGCTGGAGACGGAGATCATCAAGGTCAAGGGCCCCATCGGAATCGGAAGCGCCAGGGCAACCGTGAACGGGAAGCTGGCCGCCAGAGCGGAGCTGACCTTTGCGGTAACAGACCCTACTGCATAAAATGTATAAAACAGGTGCATAATTGCCCTGAAACTGCATAAAAAGGGGAGGCGTGTATAAAAGGTAGAGAAAGAAGGCGCCTCTGCCTTTTATTTTGTGAAAATTAACGCTTGTAAAAAGGCGGGACTATGCTAATATAAAGATTAATTGATGTATAAATATGCAAAAGCGTTTCAGACGCGAGGAGGAGATAAGATGATGAAAAAGTTACTGACAGCGGCGCTGGCTGTATGTATGACCATTTCTCTGGCAGCCTGCGGCGGCAGCAATGAGAATGCGGAAGGGACTGCGGCGGAGAGCACCGCTCCGGCAGCAGCTGAAAGCGTAAGTGAGGCGGCATCTGAGCCTGCGGCAGAGAGTGCTGCGGCTGAAAGCACAGCGGCGGCAGACGACAGCGCTGCGGCGGAGGGAGCAGTGACAGGCGCAGAGGATCTGCCGGGCAAGACCATTGGCGTACAGCTTGGAACCACAGGTGATATTCTGGCCTCTGACTATGAGGAACAGGGTTCTGTAATCGAGCGTTTCAACACCGGAAACGATGCCATTCAGGCGCTGGTTCAGGGAAAAATCGATTGTGTGATCATTGACGAGCAGCCCGCATTGGCTTTCGTTGCCAATACCACCGGGCTGAAGATTCTGGAGGAGCCCTTTACCGAAGAAGAATATGCTATCTGCGTATCCAAGGATAATACAGAGCTGACCGCTTCCATCAATGAGGCGCTGGCTCAGATCAAGGAAAACGGCACCATGGACAGCATCATCAAGAACTATATTGGAGATGACACCAAGGGCAAGACTCCTTATGAATCTCCCGCTGATACGGATCGTTCCAAGGGAACTCTGGTGATGGCCACCAATGCTTATTTCGAGCCTTACGAGTTCTATAAGGGAGACCAGATCGTGGGTATTGATGTGGATATGGCCCGGGCCGTGTGTGATGTTCTGGGATATGAGCTGAAGGTAGAGGATATGGAGTTCAACTCCATCGTAAACGCCATCGTGTCCGGCAAGGCCGACATCGGAGTGGCCGGCATTACCGTTACGGAGGATCGTCTCCAGAGCGTGGACTTTACCGATACCTACGCAACAGCCAAGCAGGTTATCATTGTAAAAGAGTGAGAAACGAAAAAACAAGGAAGGTATTTTGATCTGACCGGGCGTCCCGCCATGCGAGACGCCCGGCGCTCGCGTATCTAAGGCGCGGATGGGAGTAAGCGAATGCAGAATATGATAAACAACTTTTTGGATACCTTTTATCTGAACTTTATCAAGGATGAAAGATGGAGGTATCTGACAGAGGGACTGAAGACGACCCTGCTGATTACTTTTTTTGCAGTACTGCTGGGCATTGTTCTGGGTTTTATGGTGGCAATCATCCGTTCCTGCGCCATCAGCGGCGGGGTGAAAAAGCCTGTAAAGACGGAACAGAAGGGCGTTTATATCAGAAACATGATCGGCTATGGCGTGTTTAAGGTGGTGGATACGGTCTGCAGGGTGTACCTGACGGTGATCCGCGGTACGCCCACCATGATCCAGCTTCTGATTATGTACTATGTGATCTTCGGAAGTGTGAACATAGATAAGAGAATTGTGGCAATTCTGGCCTTCGGCATCAATTCCGGCGCGTATGTGGCAGAGATTGTCCGTTCCGGCATCCAGGCCATTGACAAGGGTCAGTTTGAGGCAGGAAGAAGCCTGGGCTTCGGCTATGCGGCCACCATGTGGCACATCATTCTGCCCCAGGCTCTGAAAAACATCCTTCCTGCACTGGGCAACGAGCTGATCGTCCTGCTGAAGGAAACCTCCATCAGCGGATACATCGCCCTTACCGACCTGACCCACGGAGGAAACGTAATCCGCAGCCAGACCTATTCCGCTTTCATGCCTCTGATCGCTGTGGCATGTATCTATCTGGCAATCGTGTCTCTGATGGCGGCAGGTATTTCAAGACTGGAAAGGAGGCTTCGTACCAGTGAACGCTGATAAAAAGGTTTTATTTGAAATAAACGGGCTTTACAAATCCTTCGGAGATCTTCACGTGCTGAAAAACATCAGCACCACCATCTCCCAGGGTGAGGTGGTGGTGATCGTGGGGCCCTCCGGTTCCGGAAAATCTACCTTCCTGCGTTCCCTGAACCTGTTGGAGGAGCCTACCAAGGGACAGATCCTGTTTGAGGGTCAGGATATTACGGATCCGGCCTCCAACATTAATCTGTACCGCCAGCATATCGGCATGGTGTTCCAGCATTTTAATCTGTTTCCCCACAAGACCATTCTTCAGAACATGACCCTTGCGCCCATCAAGCTGCTGAAGCGTTCCAAACAGGAGGCGGAGGAGGAGGCCATGCAGTTTCTGGAAAGAGTGGGGCTGGCAGAGAAAGCGGGCGCTTACCCTTCCCAGCTTTCCGGCGGACAGAAGCAGAGGATTGCCATTGTGCGCTCCCTGTGTATGCACCCGGATGTGATGCTGTTTGACGAGCCTACCAGCGCCCTGGATCCTGAAATGGTGGGGGAGGTGCTGGGCGTTATGACGGATCTGGCCAGGGACGGCATGACCATGGTGATTGTAACCCACGAAATGGGCTTTGCCAGAGAAGTGGGAAGCCGGGTGGTATTCATGGACGACGGACAGATCAAGGAGGAAAATACACCGGAGGCCTTCTTTGCGGCTCCGAAGGATGAACGGCTTCGTGAATTTCTGTCCAAGGTGCTGTAGAGAGTGGCTGAAAATTCATGCCTGCTGTCTGCATGCTCTGCTCTGGGGTATATTTGCTCCAAACGGAGCCTGTAAGAAAAACGTAAGATTTTTGATAAGCAAGAACTAAGAAATACTTGGTAGCCTGTGTCCTGTGGAAGGGATGCAGGCTGCTTTTTTTATACAATAGGAAAGTTCCTTTCCTATTGTACAAAAAAAAGGACGCTCCGCTGTGGAGGTGCACCCGCGCCAGAGGCAGATATTGCCGGACGGCAATCGCGCCCGGCGCGAGTGTGCGTCAAGACGCACACTTTTTTGTGTATGCGTTCAGTTACAGCGGCGTGGTTGAGCGGATAACGTTCAGAAGTGTCCCATTCTGCATGAGACTCCAGGCCCGCGTCTGCGGAGAAAGGAAGGATATGAAGAAGAACGGGATCAAAAAGCCGGCGGCACTGCTTCTGTCAGTCATTTTGCTGACGGCGGGAGCATTGGCAGTATCCGGTTGTGGAACGGAGAACAAAAATGTGGATAACACAGCCGGCAAAACGCCTGACGGTGGACAGGATGAAAAACAGATGGGAAGGTATGTGGAAGCCTCCATCGAGCTGCCGGAGGAAGTGCAGAGGGCGGCAGGCCCCGTCCGTCTGGAGGATGGAAGGCTGATGCTCGTGGACTATAACCAGGGGCCCTATCTGTCAGAGGATGAGGGGCAGACCTGGGTGAAGAAGTATGAGGACTGGACGGGAATGCTTGGAAGCGGGTATTACATGAACTGCGCCATCGCAGAGGACGGGCGGATTTTCATGGAATATCAGCTTTATCCGGAAACGGATGGAGAAGACGGAACGGTGGAGGAGGCGGCTGCGGAGAGCGGAGCGATGGAAGGCGGGGCAGATACGGGTATGCGGTACGCCCTGATTTCTCCTGAGGGAGAGGTGAAGCAGCTTTCTCTTTCTTTTGAAGGAGCCCCCTCTCCCTACCTGAACAACTGCTGGTTCACCCCGGACGGTCAGCTTTTGGCGGCGGCAGGTCACGGCGTTTACCAGATCGATCAGGACGGCGGCCAGACTGCCCTGCTGTTTGAGGCGGAGGAGGAAATCCAGGCGGCCTGCTTTTGGGGAGAAACGATGGTGGGCTTTGGCAGTGAAAAGGCCTACTGGTTTGATTTGAAATCAAAGACGCTTTTGGAGCAGGAGGAGGAGCTGGATGCTTTTCTGGCAGGGCTGACGCAGGAGAGCGGCGGCATCTATTTTACAAGCGGAGATTATCTGTTTCTGTCCGCTTTGAGTGAGGATGGAACGCTGTATCTGGCCTGTGAAAAGGGGCTTTACAGCTATTCCCGACAGGAGGGAGAGATGAAGCTTCTCATGGAGGGAGTACTGTCCACGCTGGGAGATCCTTCTGTGGCCCGTGTGGGAATGCTGTGGGAAAGAGGAGAATTTCTGCTTCTGTTTGGGAATTCCCTGAGCCGTATTTCCTATGATGCCAATCTGCCGTCTGTGCCGGAGAAGGAGCTTTCTGTATACAGCCTGGAACGAAGCGGCATTCTCCAGCAGGCGGTGAGCATCTATCAGAAGGCCCACCCGGAGGTGCTGGTGCGATATGAGACGGGGATGGACGGGGACAGCGGACAGACTCGGGAGGATGCGGTGAAGGCGCTGAACACCCGGCTGATGGCCGGAGAGGGCCCGGATGTGATGCTTTTGGACGGACTGCCCTTTGCCTCCTACGTGGAAAAAGGGATGCTGGCGGAGCTTGACGGCCTGTACCAGGAAATTTCCCGGAAGGAGCCTCTCTATGAAAACATTGCCCTGTCTCTGGAGGAGCAGGGAAAGCTTTGCGCTATTCCGGCAGCCTTCCGTATTCCGCTTGCCTTTGGGGATGAAGAGACGCTGCAGGGGCTTTCAGATCTGGCTTCCATGGCGGATGCGGCGGAGGCCCTGCGGGAGAAGCAGGAGCAGGGAGCCGTTTTGGCTGCGTATGTGCCGGAGACTCTGCTGGCCCAGCTTGTATCCTCCTGCGCTCCGTCCTGGAGAGATGACAGCGGAAATGTAGACGAGGAAGCGGTGCGGGAGTTCTTTACCCAGGCAAAACGGATGTATGATGCGGAGACAGCGGGACTGACAGAGGCTGATCAGGAAAACTACCGCTCCACTCAAGTGGGCTCTGACCAGGGAACGGCGGGTTATCTGGAGGCCGGGGTGAATCTGGCCTGGAATGTTATGGAAAGCCTTTCCAGGAACAGTGCGCTGACCGCCGGAGAGCTGAGCGCGGTGAGCATGGACTACTGCACTGTCATTTCCCTGCTGCGGATACAGCCCGGTTTTACCTTCCGCAGTGCTCCGGGACAGGCGGAGAACGCCTTCCGGGCAGAAGCGGTGGCAGGAATCAGTGCGCTGACGAAGGAAAAGGAGCTGGCGGAGGATTTTGTGAAAACACTTTTTTCTGACCAGGTGATGAGCAAGGTGACGGAGGCCTTTCCTGTAAACAGAGAAAGCTTCCGAAGGGGCTTTGACACACAGGACCGGGAGCTGGCGGAAACGGAGGCTTTTGGTATGATCGCTGTGGATAAGCAGGACGGAAGCATGCAGAGCCTGGATATATACTGGCCGGATGAGCAGGAGCAGGAGCGGCTGGAGCAGATCGTCGCCGGCCTGAAAACCCCTTACATGCCTGGAGATGTACTGGAACAGACCGTGCTGGAGACAGGGCTGCAGGTTCTGGAGGGCAGCCTGAATGTGGAGGAAGGCGTGGAGCAGGTAAAAGAAAAGGTGCGGCTGTATCTGGCTGAGCAGGCATGAGGCGGCGAAGCCAGGGGAAGCGCCGGAAAAAGGGAAATGGGAGGAGCGGCTTTTTCTTCCTGCTCCCCAGTCTGTGCGGTGTGGCCTTTTTCGTACTGCTTCCCTTTGCGGAGACGGTGCGCAGATCCTTTACCACCGCAGTGACAGGGGAATGGGCCGGATTTGCCAACTATCGTACTGTTCTGAATAATACGGCCTTCCGCCTGGCGGCAGATAATACCCTTCGGTTCGTTTCCTGCGCCCTTCCGCTGCTGGTGCTTCCGGGCCTGCTTCTGGCCCTGATGCTGAACCGCTGCAGGGCTGTGCGGGCTGTAAAAAGCCTGCTCCTTTTGCCCATGGCCATGCCTGCGGCCACGGTGGTACTGGTGTGGAAGCTGGTGTCTGCCCCTCAGGGCTTTCTGAATCTGGCTCTGGATCAGGCGTGTGGAGACGGCGGGCAGATTCATACGGACTACATGGGAAGCGGTCTGGCGTTCTGGGTGCTGGTATTCACCTATGTGTGGAAAAACCTGGGCTATACAGTCATTCTGTGGCTGGCGGGGCTTCAGGCGCTTTCCGGTGAAATGAAGGAGGCGGCGGCAGTGGATGGGGCGGGAGGGATCACCTGTTTTTTTCTCATAGAGCTGCCGAACCTGAAGCCCACACTGTATACCATCACGGTTCTGTCCTTCCTCAATGCCTTCAAGGCGTTCCGGGAGGCCTGGCTGGTGGCCGGAGCCTACCCGGATGAAAGCATTTATCTGCTGCAGCATCTGTTCAACAACTGGTTTGTGAATCTGGAGTATGACAGGATGGCAGCTGCGGCGGTACTGGTGGGAGCGGCGTTATTTCTGGTAATCCGCGTTCTGCAAAGACTTTGGGATGGGTGAGGAAGGGAGGTAATCCGTTGAAAAGAAAAATCATACAGCTTCTGTATGCGGGGATATTGCTTCTGGCAGGTCTGGCCGTGTGCGCACCTCTTTTCCTTCTTCTATCAGGCTCCCTCATGGACGAGTGGGAGATCGGGCAGGCGCTTGGCCCGGTACTGCAGGGAGGGAGCGGTTATGTGGACTGGCCTGTTCTGCCCTCCTATCCCACTCTGGCCCACTATGGCAGGCTTCTGCTGGGCTCGCCCCAGTTTTTTGTCCTGTTCTGGAATTCGGTAAAAATGACGCTCCTGATTCTGGCAGGACAGCTTGCAGTGGCCGTTCCGGCGGCATGGGCCTTTGCCATGTATCCCTTTCCGTGGAAAAAAATACTTTTTACCTTGTATATTGTTTTGATGCTCATGCCCTTTCAGGTGACCATGCTTCCATCCTATCTGGTGCTGAACCGGATGGAGCTGGTGAACACGGAATGGGCGGTGATCCTGCCTGCCGTTTTTTCCACCTTTCCGGTTTTCCTGATCTACCGGGGCTTTTCCGGGATCCCGGAGAGCCTTCTGGAGGCAGCCCGTATAGATGGAGCGACGGAGGGAAGGCTTCTGTGGTCGGTGGGGCTTCCGCTGGGATCGCCGGGAATCCTGGCGTCCCTTGTGCTGGGATTTCTGGAAGCCTGGGGGATGATGGAGCAGCCGCTGGCCTTTCTTGAGGATCGTATGCTGTGGCCGCTGTCCCTTTATCTGCCGGAGATCGGGCTGGAACAGGCGGGATATGCGTTTGCGGCATCGGTGATTACTCTGATCCCCGCCGGCTTCGTTTTCGCGCTGGGCCAGGATTACCTGGAACAGGGGATTGCTATGAGCGGCTTGAAGGAGTAGCTATGGATTTTATCAGGATGAAAAAGAAAATTCTTGTGGCGGCATTTGGTTTTGCGGCCGTCATGCTCCTGTGTACCCTGCTTTCCCGGGGGATCTACGGTGCACAGCTTCCCCAGGTGGAGACTCAGAAGCCGCAGAAGCGGGCTCTGGGGCATACGGTGGAGGCGGAGGGGAGCATTGAGGCCGGGAGCGAGACGGCGGTGAGCGTCATTCCCGGCCTGAAGGTGGATGAGATCTGCGTCAGGCCGGGGGAAAGCGTGTCGGCCAATACGGTGCTTTTTACTCTGGATCAGGAGGATTTGGAGGAAAAGATCAAGGAGCAGGAGCTGGCAGTCAGGAAGCTGGAGCTGGAGACGGAGAGCCTCAGACAGCAGCAGGAGCTGGCAGCTGGAAAGAAGCAGCTGGAGCAGAACCGTTCTCTGGAGGACTACGCCCTGACGGATACGGAGGAGGATCGTAAGATCGATCAGGCATACAGTCAGACCCAGCGGGTTCAGGAGAAGCTGAACGAGCACCTGGCGGATCAGCCTGAACAGACCTCCCAGGAGGAACGGGATTCCAGGCAGAAGGAATATGAGGAATGGCAGTCCGCCTCCCACGAGCTTCAGGAGGAGCTTTTGAAGGCCCAGGCAGAGCTGGAACAGGCGAAAAGAAATGAGGAGGAGGCCAGAAAGGCGCTGGAGGAATATGAAGCGAACATGAGCGGCGGCTCCGGCGGAACGGATACGGGAGGAGACGGCGGCTCCGATGAAACAGATACGGGGAGCGGAAGCGGCTCCGGCGGAAATGATACAGGCTCCGGTCAGGCTGCGCCGGACGGGGACGGTTCGGTTTCCGGCAATACTCCTGCCCGGATTCAGGAGGAAGCGTCTCCCGGTCCGGCAGAAGCGTTTTCCGGTTTGGCAGACGGCCAGACAAAGCCGCAGACAGAAAACGGAGGTACATCCGCACAGGAGCCGGCTGCCCCGGACCCCTCTTTTGATCCATCCAATGATCCTGAATATATCCGTCTGAAGGAGGCGGCAGAACAGGCGGCGGCTATTGTGAAGCAGAAGCAGCAGCAGGTGGATGAACTGACGCTGGCTGTGGAGAAAGCCGGTCTGGATCCTAAGGTGAAGCCGGATTACAGCGCGGAGGATGCCGAGATGAAAAGCTGGGAAAGCACGAGGGAGAGCCTGGAGGATCAGCTTGAGGATGCGCAGACCAATCAGGAAAACAGCGTATGGAACAAGCTGGACGCCATGCTGGAGGCCAAACGGAAGGTGGAGGATGCTTCCCTTGCGGAGCAGGTGAGTATGACGCTTCAGATCAATCAGCTGGAGCTGGATTACAGAAGGGAGATTCTTGCAGACTACCAGAGGCTTCAAAAACAGGAAGGCCGTATCTGCAGTGAGGAGGAGGGCGTAGTTACAGAGCTTCCCATAAAAGCGGGAGAACCTGCCCCGGAAGGAGCCAGCGTCCGCCTGGCCTGTCTGGACGAAGCCTTCCGGTTCCGCTGTATTTTGACGAAGGAACAGAAAAAATATATCAGCCTGGGCGACGAAATCCTTCTAAAGCTGGGCAACACAGGAAAGGCAGTGAAGGCCAGAGTGGACTATCTGACAGAAAGCAGAGACAATCCGGGAAGCTATGAGGCCTATATCTACCTGCCGGAGGGAACGGGCAGTGTGGGAATGAATGCCGTTATGACCGCTTCGGTTCAGTCCCAAAGCTTTGCCTGCACCATTCCCACAGCGGCGGTATACGAGGAAAACGAACAGCATTACTGCTATGTGATCCGCAGACAGGACGGGATTCTGGGAGAAGAGCTGGCAGTCTCCAGGGTTCCTGTGAACGTATTGGATCAAAATACCAAATACACGGCGATAGAGGAGGGGAGCCTGCCGGAGGATGCAGAGGTGGTGGTCTCCTCCAACAGGGAGCTGGAGGATGGGAAGGTGGTGAGGTATGGAAATGAATGAGCGGTTCTGAGGGGTTTGATTTTGGGATGCACAAAAAAGCGGCAGAGTTAAAAGGTATTCTGCACCAAACGGTACAGGAGGTTTCATGGATCAGAAAGGAGAACAGCATGAAAAAGACAACGGGAAAAAAGATTCTGATAACAGGTGCGGCCTGTATTCTGGGCCTTGCCCTGTGCGCCTGCCAAAGGACGGAGGAAACACCCGGGATGGCAAAAGCCCAGCCGGAGGTACAGCCGGAATCGCAGCCGGAAGCATCACCGGAGGAGCCGTCGGAATCGCAGGATAACTCCGACGCCCCGGAGCAGTGGACTGACAGTACGCCGGATCTGGAGGGAAGCATCAAAGACCTGAAAGACGGGCAGTTAACCGTGGTTCAATATATTACGGAAACAGCGGATGATGGAGGGGAGGTCATGATATCGCCGGCCGGCGGAGACGATTCGGAATTTAACATAGTTACAGTCACATATGATGAAAATACACAGTTTGCGGTACAGACAATCTACGATGGCGGGGCCAGAGCCGAAACGACAGCAGCAGCAGCGGCGGATCTGACGGCCGGACAGAGCATACGGGTGTGGGGGAGCTTTTCTGGCAGCAGCCTGAAGGCCGACCGGATCTGTATGGTAAAAGTGGTGTAAGTGCGGCTTACCCATACCATTTTCCTTTTCCTTGCTGTATAATACAATGTAACAAAGCCGTCCGCCCTCCCTTTGAAGCATTCTTTGTGAGGAACGGACGGAAATCAGGAAAGGAAGAGGGAAAATGAATCTGATTTATCTGTTTGCGGATCAATGGCGGAGGGACGCCATGGGTATTTACAACTCTGACATCAAAACCCCCAATCTGGATCGGCTGGCAGCGGAAAGCATGGTTTTTGACAGAGCCTACAGCTCCTGTCCCCTGTGCTCGCCCAACCGGGCCTGCCTGCTGACCGGCCTGCAGCCGGGGGCTACCAATGTGTTCACTAACTGCAAGCCGGATGTGGACGCCTGCCTGAAGGAGGATACCCTGTGCATCTCCGACGTGATCAAAGCGGAGGGCTACGCCACAGGCTATATCGGGAAATGGCATTTGGACAGGCCGGACGGCAGAGGCGGCTGGGACGCCTACACACCTGCGGGGCCGAAAAGGCATGGTTTTGATTTCTGGTATTCCTACGGAGCCGACAATGAGCATCTTCATCCCCACTACTGGGATACACAGGGGAATTACATTCAGGTTGACCGTTGGTCGCCGGAGCACGAGACGGACGTGGCGCTTTCCTTTATGGAGCAGAACAAGGACAGGGATTTCGTCCTGTTCGTCTCCTACAATCCGCCCCATTCTCCGTATGACGCCGTACCCAGGAGGTACGAGGACATGTATGCGCAGCTGGAGCATAAGACTCCGGCCTGGTCACAGCCGCCTGCAGGAACGGGCGACCCGATCCCGGAGGGACTTGACATCAGCACGGCGGCCCGCCAGTATTACGGAGCGGTGACAGGGATTGACGAGAACATCGGAAGGGTGATCCGGTGGCTGAAGGAAAATGGGCTGTTTGACAAAACTTACGTCATGATCTCGGCTGACCACGGCGATATGATGGGGGATCATCAGCTGGTGGCCAAGCATATCTGGTACGAGGGCTCAGTAGGCATTCCGCTGCTGATCGGGGGCGGCGGCATACAGGCAGGGCGTTCACAGACGCTTGTGTCCGGGGAGGATCAGGCGGCCACGATCCTTGGCCTTCTGGGCATCCCTGTGCCGGACAGCATGGACGGCATGGACTGCTCCCCGGCAGCGCGGGGGGAAGCCTTCACCGGCCACAGCTCCATTATGACCATGGCGTTTCCAAATACCGGAGAAAGGATTCGGGAATTTGCCGCCCATGGGCTGAATTTCATGGATTACGGCTGGCGGAGTATCATCACGAAGCGGTACAAGCTGGCTGTGAACAAAGGGCAGGAGTATGGGATGGAGCCCCATACCTATCTGTATGACATGGAAAAGGATCCAGGCGAGAACGTTTCCATCGATGCTCCCGAGGTGATGGAGCAGATGATGGACGAGCTGAGGTACTGGTGCAGGAAGAACGGGGATCATTTTATCTGAGTGAACGGCAAAAGAAGCTGCGCACAGGCGGAACCAATATGGAGGGAAGATTGAAAATAAGCCTGATGGCTTATTTTCAATCAACAGTTTTGTGCCGGAGCGTCACAAAACTGTGAGTATCGCAGGTGAGAAACCACATGCGTGTTTTCTCGCCGCGGCCGGAGCAAAAAGCGCTCCAGCATGGAGGGAAAAATGAGAACAAAACCGAATGTAGTGATTATTTATGCGGACGATCTGGGATACGGAGATCTGTCCTGTTACGGAGCGGAGGAAATCCAGACCCCAAATATCGACAGGCTGGCTGAGGAGGGGATTCGTTTCCAGAATGCCTACTCCACCTCGGCTGTGTGCACACCGGCCAGATACAGCCTGCTTACCGGGCAGTATCCCTTCCGGAATCCGGATACCTTTATCCTGACCGGAGATGCCAGGTGCATCATCGACCGGGATACCATGACCCTTCCCAGGGTATTTTCCCAGGCGGGCTACAGGACGGGAGTGGTAGGCAAATGGCATCTGGGCCTGGGAGACGGGAGGATCGACTGGAACGGGGAGATTTCCCACACGCCCAATGACGCGGGCTTCGACTACTCCTTTATTTTCCCGGGGACAGCCGACCGGGTTCCCTGCGTTTACGTGAAGAACCGCCAGGTTCAGGGGCTGGAGGAATCGGATCCCATTCAGGTGTCCTACGAACCGGACTGCCCTTTTGAGGACATCGATACCTATGAAAAAAATCCGGAGAAGCTTCGGATGCGCTCCTCCCATGGCCACAACATGAGCATCGTAAACGGGGTAGGCCGGATTGGCTATATGAGAGGCGGGCAGAAGGCTGTGTGGAGAGACGAGGATCTGGCGGAGGATTTTCTGCAGGAGAGCAAGGGCTTCATTGATTCCTGCAAAGAACAGCCCTTCTTCCTGCTGTACACGGTGCATCAGCCCCATGTGCCCAGGGTTCCCAACGAGCGCTTCTGCGGGGCCACAGGCCTTGGCCCCAGAGGGGATGTGATCGCGGAGCTGGACTGGTGTGTGGGTGAGCTGATTTCCCATCTGGAGCAGAAGGGAATACTGGAAAATACCCTGATCCTGCTGTCCAGCGACAACGGCCCCGTTCTGGACGATGGCTATGAGGATCAGGCTGTGGAGAAAAACGGCGCCCACCGGCCCACCGGCCCGCTGAGAGGCGGTAAGTACAGCAAATTTGACGGCGGCGCCAGAATTCCCTTTCTGGCATACTGGAAGGGAAAGATCAGGCCCCAGGTGTCGGACGCTCTGCTTTCCCAGTGCGACCTGGCATCCTCCTTTGCGGCTATGCTGGAGGTTCCGGTTCAGGACGGAGATTTCCCGGACAGCGAGAACCATCTGGACGCCCTGCTTGGCTTCAGCCAGCAGGGCAGGCGGGAGGTACTGTATGAAAGCCTGAGCAAGGCCAAGGTGCTGCGCCGGGGCAAATGGGAGTACCTGGAGCCCAGTGACGGCCCTCTGGTCAACACTTATACGGGAATTGAGCTGGGAAACAGCCCCAAGGGGCAGCTTTACAACATGATGTATGATGTGGGCCAGCGGGAGGATGTGGCAGAGCGCTACCCGGAGACGGCGGAGGCAATGGCGGAACGGATCAGAGAGATTCTGGAAAGCAGGCAGACCAGGTAAGAAAAGAGAGTCGGCTTATTGCTTAAAGTGCGCGGTTTGAACCGCTGGGGACTGAATTGAGGGGGCTGAATTGAGGGAGCTGAATTGAGGCGTCTGAACTGAAGCGTCTGAACTGCGGCGGTCTGAGCTGCCGCAGTCAGGCGTCCGGGCCTTCCCTGCTGATGCGGTGAAGCTGTTCCATGCAGAACCAGTAGTTCTTCTCAGACGTATCGGCGGCCAGACGATTCCGATCCCTCAGCCAGGCCTGGGAAAGCCGCCAGTCGCAGCGGATGAGACCGAGGCGGAGACAGCGCAGCAGCTCGTTCCACTGGGCGTCATTCATTCCCCTCCTTTCAAGCCTTTCTGTGAGCCGGAAGGCGGCCTTTTCATAGGGCGGATTGGTGAAGCTGCGCCTGTCCCTATCATAGCCAAGCTCTGAGACGACGGCCTTTCCGGCGTCCGGCAGAAAGCAGGAGTCCTCCGCTGTATCGGAAACGTGCAGATAATAGAGGGAGCTCCTGCTTTTTCCTTCTTTTTGCCGGATAATACGTCCCAGGCGCTGGATACGCTGCCTCTGGGTGGAGGTTCCGGAAAGGATGATTCCGATGGAAACCTCCGGCACATCCAGCCCTTCGTCCAGCGATTTGCAGGTAATCAGGATCCTGACCTCGCCGTTTCGGAAACGCTCCAGGGCATTCTGATTGGCCTGTCGTCCCATTTGGGAATGATAACGGGCCGCCCGGCCGGGAAAGGCTTTCTGAAGAAGCTGATACAGCTCCTCCGCCTGACTGATCCGCTCGCCGAATACAAGGATCCTTTCGTGGGCAGGCAGCAGGCGGAGAAGCTCCAGGGCGCATGAGACTCTGGCGGAGGCCAGGCATACCAGATTTTTCCGCTTGTAGGTCAGGCCCATATACTGGGAGGCGGCCTGGGCTGTTTTGGGTTCCCTGCCTGCGGCAAGGCGGCGCAGCAGTTCAAAGCGCTCCGTCTGGCTCATATGATGGATGGAAGGGGCCGCTTTGGAAATCGTGGCATACAAAAGGGCCAGGCGGTCGGACAGCTCATCATAAGCGTCGCGTTCCTCCTGATCAAAGGAAAGGCTGATATGAAACAGGTCATACCGGCATATCGTGCGGGCAGAAGCGGCCTGCGCCATTCCGTAGCTGTATATTTTCCGGCCCAGGGCGGAGGAAAGGAAACGCAGGGCTTCACCGGAGGGGAGCGTGGCGGACAGCCCCATGGAACAGAAGCGGGAGGAGGCATCCTTTAAATAAGGCAGAAATTCAAAGATCAGCCGGTTCTGTCCGCTCGCATACCGATGGCACTCATCGGCGATGAGAAGAACCGCATTCCCCTGCTTAAGATCAGCCAGAATCTGCCGTGCCAGACGATAGCGGGCAGAATTGATTACGTAGATTGTGCAGAAGCCGTCTCCCTCTGCCTGAAAACCTCCGCCCACCATACCCACCGCGCCAGTCTGGCTGCCCCGGGCAGATGAAGCTCCATCCTGAGAAAAAAGAAAATCCTGCGCAGCCCTATGCCACTGCCGCATGAGCGCTCCTGTGGGCACGACAATTCTGATACGAAGCGGACAGGGAAGGCTCTTTTGCAGCCGTTCTGCCGCCGCCAGTGCGAGGCGTGTCTTGCCGGAGCCGGTGACGGCCTGTACCATGCCGCGGCAGTCGTTTCGGAACCAGCGCTGTATACATTCTTCCTGCCAGGGGTAGAGCTGTTTGTCAGATAAGTGGGGCTGAGAGCCTTCACTCCGCAACGAATTCGTAAATTGTTTTTCCTTCATAAAAGACTTCTTTCCTATAATAAAGCTTTTTCACGTCATATGAATCGTAACAGCTCAGCAGCAAAAAGCCCCGAAGGGGCGTTTTGTTGAGCAGCCCGTTGCTGCTCCGTGGGCGCAGGCTGAACAGTTACCATGGAGCTGTAAGAATATTGGAGCGTGTTTGAAAATTCATTCCCGCCATCTGCACGCCCCACTTCGCGGTATATTTGCCCCAAATTCGTTTGACGTAGCCCGCTACGCCGCACTCATTTGGGGCAAATCTCCCACAAAGTGGAACGCACATCTGGCAGAAAGCAATTTTCAAACACGCTCTAGAGCATTTTGTTAAAGTAAAGTTCTTTCTTCATAATGAAGATTCTACATCAAATTTCAGGCGATTGGAACAGGAGACTTCTTGGAGCTATGATAAAAAGAGTAATATTTTCCTGCCCGATATTGTAATTTCCTTTTTCTTTCGCTATACTTCTAACCAGATTAAGAAAAAACGGGCAGGAGGCTGCAGGAGCGTCCCTGCTGCATGAACGCGCCGAAACGGCAGAATGTGAGGTTAAGCATGGATTACGAAATTTTGAATACAGAGTTACAGCCCCAGGAGAAGGCGTTGAAGGACGGCCTGGCATCCTTACAGAAACTGTTTAAGGCGGTAAATCGTGAACGGGAAAACGGTGATATTAAGAGCCTTACCCGTGATATGGAAGCCATGGCAAAGGCTGTGACCGCCGTTTCCGAGGCTCTGCAGGGAATGCAGGATACGGTGGCCGGGTTCGATACGAAGGATTATTTTGAGAGCGGAGACTTCGCGGAGCAGATGCTTGCGGCCTGCAGGGAGCGGGGCGTGGATGCGATCGGGGAATTTCCGGTGTATGAAATGTTCCCGTACAGGATCAGGCTGGATGCGGAAAATCAGGATGTATATATGGATCGGAAAAAGGTGCAGTGCATGCGCCCCGGGTATTTCGTGGATCTGGTAAAGGCGGGGCAGGAGAAGCTGAACAGGGCGAACTTCAATGCGCAGGCGTTTGCAGGGGAGCTGGCGGAGGCCTACGATCTGGCCGTGCTGAAGCTGAATAAGCATCAGGGTGCGGATCTGTATCTGAACAGCCTTTACAAGATCCTGGCTCCCATGGGGCGTTTCCGCAGGGACTATGACCAGCAGAGCTTTGCCTTCGATATTGCCAGGCTGATCAATTCCGGCGAGACGATGACGAAGAACGGGAGAAGCTTCCAGTTCGGCCCCAGCCGGAATAACGGCAAGGCGATCCGTATTCTGGACAGGGAAGGAAAAGAAGAATTCTTTGCCACGATCCGGTTTTACCAGGAGTGACCCGGCTAAGGGACAGCCGTGCTATAGAGCGTGTTTGAAAATTCACTCCAGAGCAGATGGCTGACAGAAGAAAAGATTTTGGGGCGGGGATGCAGACGCTTCGATATGGAGGTAACGATGGAATACAG
This sequence comes from uncultured Eisenbergiella sp., assembly GCA_963559585.1. Lineage (GTDB taxonomy): Bacteria > Bacillota > Clostridia > Lachnospirales > Lachnospiraceae > Eisenbergiella. The sequence continues at coordinate 30,936 of CAUWLJ010000021.1, forward strand.
GGAGGGGCTTCAGGAAAGCCCAGAACTTCAGGAAAACTCAGGATTTCAGGAAAAGCCGGATCTTCAGGAAAGCCCGTGGCTTCCGGGAAGGCAGGGGCTTCCGGGAAGGCAGGGGACGGGAATCCGCTTTCTGACGGATTTCTGGGAGGAAAAATATTTTCAGGAATACATCAGGGATGGCGGCAGTAAGATCAAGTTCGTGAGCGGGCGGAAGGGCAGCGGAAAAACCTATTTCCTGAAGGCTCTGGAGGCGGCGGCCAGGCAGCAGGGCTACAGAACCGCGTCCTTTTCCGCGCGGGATGTATGGATGCACGATTTCCGGGAAATTTATATAGAGATCTTCCGGCAGTGCGATATTCTGGAGTGTCTGGAGGCGGTGAGCCATGTGCTGATCGGGGAAATGGGCTACGACTGGCAGGAAATCCCGGAGGGAATGCGGTTTATCGACTATCTTTCCCATAACGGGATGGGAGACGCCCTGACCAGGCGGGAGATCCGCATGCAGTTAAAGCAGCTTTTCCTGGACAATCCCATGCTGGACAACAACTTTGCCCTGGCCTGCAGTATGCTTACCGGCAGCCTTCTGGGCTATCCTATTCTGGAGGAGCAGAACCGGGAGCTTCTGCTGGCATGGCTGGAGGGAGACCGGACGGTGAAGCTGGCCCAGCTTCGGGCGATGGGCTTCTATCCTGCCAGGATCACCAAGTACAATGCCAGACATATGCTCCGTTCCCTTGCGGAGGTGATCCGTATGGGCGGCCATCCGGGGCTTTTCATCACGGTGGACGATCTGGAGATCCTGATCAGCCGTTCCAGTCTGGAGCCGGTTCATTATACCAAGATGAAGCGGGAGGATACCTATGAGAGTATCCGCCAGCTGATCGATGATATTGACAGTATGAAAAACGTTATGTTCGTCTATGCCTTCGACCGGTCGCTGATCGACGAGGAAAATACGGGGCTGAAATCCTATCAGGCGCTCTGGATGCGGATCCAGAATGAGATCGTGGGAGAGCGGTTCAACCGCTTTGCGGACATGGTGGATCTGGATCGTCTGGCCGTTCAGGAATATACGCCCCAGGTGATTATGGAGATGTCCGCGCTTCTGGCCGAAAGACGGCAGAACGCGGCGGCTCTGGATCTGGAAAGGGCGGAAGAGATATTGAGGCAGGCCAAAAACGGTGCGGTGGGTGTTCCTCAGCTGATCTGTGCGGCCATGCAGGAGGTGGGAAGCGATGTATGATTTTGAAGCGAGACATATCATAGAGGCGCTGCGTTCCGGCATTCCCTCCAGGGCGGTGGGACAGTATTTCTCGGAAGCGCGTCCGAAGATCATGCGGGAGATCGCTGACCGGATGGAACAGGCTTCAGAACAGGGCAGGTCTAACGGCATGGTGGTCAGCGGCAAGTACGGGGAGGGAAAGACTCACCTGCTGAATACGGTTTTTAACCTGGCTGTCTCTGCCAATATGGTGGTTTCCTATCTTTCCCTGAGTAAGGAGACTCCCATGGATAAGCTGTATCTGGTGTATCAGAAGCTGATTCAGAATACCTATCTGCCCAGACGTCAGCAGCCCGGCTTCATGCAGGAGCTGGAAAAAATATCCGCCAACAGCCCCATTGCCAGTGAGATGCTGGTCTATGCGGCAAAGCAGCTTACCACAGATAAGCTGTATTATTTGTTCAAATCTTACCTGAATACAGAGGATCCGGATGAAAAGTTCCTGCTTCAGGCGGACCTGGAGGGGGATTTCATTGGCAATGCTCCGCTGAAAAAGATTTACAGAAGGATTTTCGGCCAGCCTGCCAAATACAACGTGAATTTTACCAAGACAAAGCACTGCATGGATTATTTTGCTTTCATGAGCCACCTGTTTACGCAGATGGGGTATCACGGCTGGGTGATCCTGATCGATGAGACGGAGCTGATGGGAAGGCTTGGAAAAAAGGCCCGTCTGAACGCCTACCGCAACATGGCGCATTTTCTGTTTCCGGAGAGGGAAATGGAATCGGCTTTCAGTATGTTTGCGCTGAGCGCTTCCTATGCGGAGGACGTGATCGAGGGGAAGCACGAGTATGAGAATCTGGAGGCTGTCTACCCGGAGGAGCAGGAGCCGGCCAGGACGGTGATCGACCTGCTGGCCAGAGCGCCTCAGCTTCTGCCCCTGACCAACAGCGAGGTGCGGGAGATCCTTCAGAAAATACAGGACTTCCACGGCAGGGCGTACAACTGGACGCCCCAGGTTTCCACCGCTTCCCTGATGGCGGCTACCCAGTCCGGCGGCTATCTGCTGCGCACCAAGATCCGGGCCGCCATTGAGTTCCTGGATCAGCTGTACCAGTACGGCGAGGCCGGGAAAACCAGGGTGGATGAGCTGGGGAAGGAGACTTTTGCGGAGGACGTGCCTTCGCTGGAGGAGTTGGAATGAATTTTCCTGTGGGGATCTCTGATTTTTCGGAGATCCGTTCAAATGGATATTACTATATAGATAAAACCGGGCTGATCAGAGAGCTTCTGAAGACCCCGGCCGCCAAAGTAACCCTGATCACCAGGCCAAGGCGTTTTGGAAAAACGCTGAACATGAGTATGCTGGCTCATTTTTTTGATATGCGTATGGACAGCAGAAAGCTGTTTGAAGGGCTGGAAATCTCAGAGTATCCTGCTTTATGTGAGGAATGGATGAATCAGAGGCCTGTCCTGTTCCTCACCTTTAAGGATGTGGCAGGACTGGATTTTGCTTCGGCCAGGGGAATGCTGCGAAATTATATGGCACAGATCTGCAACGAGCACTATTACCTGGCAGAAAGCAGCAGAGTGAACGAGAACGACAGGAAGGTTTTCTGCCAGCTTGCAGATACGGTGGATGGAAGGATAACGGACGATCAGCTGAAAACCAGCCTGGCTTTGCTGATGCGCCTGATGCAGGCCCATTTTGGGAAAAGGGTGGTGCTTCTGCTGGATGAATACGATGTCCCCCTGGCAAAAGCAAACAGCGGCGGATATTACAGGGAAATGCTGGAGGTGATCGGTACAATGCTGAGCACGGCGCTGAAGGATAGCAGAAGCCTCCGGTTCGCCGTGGTAACGGGATGCTTAAGGATCGCCAAGGAGAGTATTTTCACAGGAACCAATAATTTCACTACGGACACCATATCCGACAGCCGGTATCATGAATTTTTTGGTTTTACCCAGAGGGAAACGCAGCGGATACTGGAAGATGCAGGCGGCGGGAGGTATCTGGAAAAGGTACGAAGATGGTATGACGGATATCATTTTGGCGGAATGGATATATACTGCCCATGGGATGTGCTGAATTATGTTCAGAAGGGCATAACGGAAGGAACATGGGAACCGGAAAATTTCTGGGAGCATACCAGCGATAACGCAATCATCGGTTCCTTTCTGAAACGCAGGGACTTTGATGTGACTGAGAAGTTTGAGCTTCTTCTGGACGGCGGATACGTAAAAGAGAACGTAAGCGAAAACCTTACCTATGACCTGCTGGCATCTTCGGAGGATAACCTGTGGAGCTTTCTTTATCTTACCGGATATTTGACGAAGGTGAGGGAGGAGGAACTGCTTCCGGGAGATGTCCTGGAGGAAAAGCAGACCGCTTTGAGGATTCCAAACGCTGAGGTGATGGATATTTTTCGGAAAAGCGTGGTGAAATGGTTTCAGGAAAAGGCGGTTTTAAGCGACAGAAGCAGATTGTTTAGTGCAATATGGCAGGCTGACGGGGAAAGCCTGACGGAGATCCTGTCAGATCTTCTGTTTGATACCATCAGCTTTCATGATTATGCGGAAAGCTTCTATCATGCTTTTTTAACCGGACTCTTTTCCAGTGCGGGTTACGTGGTAGAGTCCAATTATGAAAATGGGCTGGGCCGTTCGGATCTTGTGATCAAGGACAGAGGAAACCGCAGAGCCGCAGTGATAGAAGCCAAGATTGCCGTGTCTGAGGATGGTATGGAGAAGGCCTGCCGGGATGCCCTGGAGCAGATCGAGGAGAAGCAGTATGCCAGAAAAATAGAACGGAGCGGTTTCAGAACCGTGCTCCGTTTTGGAATAGCATTTTACAGGAAAAAATGTCTGGCAGTGGCGGAGCTGCCGTCTTAATGGTCTATACGCAGGACGAGCCGCTGCAAAAATAATTTGACAAGAAAAACTTCATCTGTTAAGATACTCCCAGATTAACCGCCTGCATCTCTGTTTCGGATGCGCGGCGGAAAGAAGAGAAAGAGAGGACAGTTTTTGTTAATTGCAGGAAATGTGAGGAAGAGAAGCGAATAGCGGGATCAAGCAGAAGCGGAGAGATCGGTTTTCCCGCTACGAGTCTGCCCTGATGGAATTTCCGAACAGGTACTGCGGCATAGCTGTTTATGTAAGATAGAAGGCATAACCCTGCGAGCGGGGCTGTGCTTTTTTTACGGCAGGAAAGACATTTTCCTATGCGGAGGCGCATACTTTTCACAGCACACAAAGGTTTTATTCCAGCAGGGCAGCCCCTGCTTTTTTTGTGCAAAAGGAGCAGTTTGGCGCCGGAGCAAAAGCGCTCCGGCAAGGAGGAAAAAATGAACGATATCAACAACAATCTTGAATTTTCTACAATCAGAACATGGCTGAAAGAAGCTTCGGCCACAGAACGGGCAAGAGAGCGCTTTAACGCACTGGAGCCTTTCCTGGATCAGGCCCGGGCGGAAGCGGCTATTGAGGAAACCAGTGAGGCCCGGAAGGTATTGGACAGCCTGGGTACGCCGCCGGGAGGAGACACGGACGGAATGCGGGAAATGGCGGCGGAGGCTCAGCTGGGGAGCCTGCTGTCACCGGAGCAGCTGGAAAAGGTCAGGCAGTTTGCGGTGCTGTGCAGCCGCCTTACCCGTTATTTAAACAAATGCGCCGATCTGGCACCGGGAATTGCCGGATTTGGAAAGGGAATCCAGGAGCTGGCAGAGCTTCAGGAGGAAATTGAGCGCTGCATCCGGGGCGGCAGAGTGGACGATTATGCCAGCAAGGCGCTCCGCAGCATCCGCCAGAAGGAGGCTGCCTGCGAGGAGCAGATCAGGGCGCGTCTGGAAACCATCCTGCGGGGAAACAGAAGCTGCTTCAGTGAAAATTTTGTCTCCAGCAGGAACGGGCATTTTACCCTTCCCGTGAAAAAAGAGCACAAAAACAGGATACCCGGAAGCATTATCGACGCATCCTCAACGGGAGCCACTCTGTTCATCGAGCCTGCCGCCATTGCCCGCCTTCGGGAGGAGCTGGAAGGGCTGAGGATCGAGGAAGAAAATGAAGAAAAAATGATCCTGTACACTCTTTCCGCCATGGTGGGGGACAGCCAGGCTGCAATCTCCATGAACCTGGAGTACATGGAGGAGCTGGATTATATTTTTGCCAAAGGAAAGCTGAGCGTCAGCATGAAGGGAAAGGCTCCTGCGCTGAATACACAGCGCAGAATCCGCATCGTAAACGGAAGGCATCCCCTGCTTCTGAGGGAGGATACGGTTCCCCTGAATATCGAGTTCGGAGGGGAGACTGCGGGCGTGATCATCACCGGCCCCAATACGGGAGGAAAGACGGTGGCTCTGAAAACGGTGGGGCTGCTGTCCGTCATGGCTCAGTGCGGTCTGCATGTGCCCTGCGAGGAGGCGGATCTTGCCATGAATGCGGAGGTTTTCTGCGACATCGGGGACGGTCAGAGCATTTCCGAGAACCTGTCAACCTTTTCCTCCCATATTAAAAACGTGATCCGCATTCTGGAACGGGCCGGCAGGGAAAGCCTGGTACTCATGGACGAGCTTGGCTCCGGCACCGATCCTGCGGAGGGAATGGGGATTGCGGTGGCCGTCCTGGAGGAGCTGAGGAAGATCGGCTGCCTGTTCCTGGTGACTACCCATTACCCGGAGGTAAAGGAGTACGGCGAGAGGACGCCGGGGGTGATAAACGCAAGGATGGCTTTTGACCGGGAGAGCCTGAAGCCGCTGTACCGCCTGGAGCTGGGCGAGAGCGGGGAAAGCTGTGCCTTTTATATTGCCAGACGCCTTGGCATGCCGGATGCTCTGCTGAAAAGGGCGGAGAGGGCCGCATATGGAAGAGCCTCGGAGAGGACGGCAGATGAGAATGAGGCGGCTGCACACCGGCCGCAGGGTAAGGAGCTGGAAACGTCTGTTTCGGAGGCCGTGTGCGGACCTGCTGGCGGTTCTGATCCCGAAGCTGCCTGCAGACAGGCCAGTGGTTCCGATCCCGAAGCTGCCTGCGGATGGGCCGATTGCTCCGATTCGGTGTGCTCCTCCGGGGGCGGCAGCCATTCCGGCCCATCCTCCCGCATCCGTCCGCGCCGGGAGGAGCCGGACAAGGCCCGGGAGAGGATGGAGCGGATCGCCGCTAAATTCAGCCGCGGGGACAGCGTGATGGTTTATCCCCAGCATAAGCTGGGTATTGTGTACGCTCCGGCCAATGAAAAGGGTGAGGTAGGTGTGCAGATCCAGAAGAAAAAGCTGCTGGTCAGCCACAAACGCCTGCAGCTGAAGGTGGCGGCCAGCCGGATGTACCCGGAGGATTACGATTTTTCCATTATTTTCGACACGGTGGAGAACCGGAAAGCCAGACATCAGATGGAACGGAAGTATGTGCCGGGGCTGGAGATCCGGCATGAGAGGGATTGTGAATGACGGGAATAAGAGAGGTTATGGACGGCAAAACGCGCATCGGCATGATTGTGGGAGGAGGATACCCTTCGGCATGATTACGGCAGATGATGCCGTTCCTCATTCTTGAGATGGGCGATGCCCTTCGCTATTCTTGGGGCGGGCGTGGTTTTTCACCATCCGCCTCAAGATCCTTCACCAGAATATCCCTGGGATAACCGCCGTACTTTTTCACCGAAGCCGCCACATGATAACCCTGGGAAAGCACACTTTCCCGGCTGTAGCGGTTGTCAGGATGGACGGTACAGCACAGATAGCGGAAGCCTTCTTTTCGCAGCTCCTTCTCTGCCGCCTTCATCAGCCTGCGCTGAAGATGGGCTCCGCGGTACTGGGGCAGAACGACGGCCGTATCCATGTGAGCCACGCGGGAAAGCTCGGACGCAGGCAGGCCGATGTTCCGCCCCAGGTTTTCCTCCGTCAGGCCGGGATTGTCCGTAAGAAAAAGGGCGGCGGTCTGCCCGCTCTGTGCGTCTACAGCCCGGAAAGCACGCTCCCGGCCAGATTTTTTGGGATCCGAACCGATTATGTGCCTGAATCGGCGTTACTGTTCACTGGCAAGCCAGTAAACAGTAACTTTCGCGGGCCTATTGAAAGTTTTTGCTGCGCAAAAGAGGCCCGCTCACTCCTGAATCACATTCTTACGCCTCAAACGGCAGGCGTTTGAGGCTGCTGTGAACAGTAACGAATCGGCCATCTGTGGATATTCTGTTGAAAATAGCAGCCACTCTTTTATAATGGGGGCAGAAGGGAGGTGATGGATACCGTGCAGATTGAAATAAGGATAGAGGATTCCTGTACAGAGCCAAAGGTGATCGTCCTGACGGCTTCCATGACGGAGGAGGTCAGCCGGCCGGAAAAAGCCGCTGAAGCGGCAGAATGGAGGAGAATATGAAGAAAAAAATGATAAGACGCGGTCTTTTGAGTTTTCCTATAGGCATGGCTTATGGAGAAGCGATCTCCATTGCGGTTTTGTGGCTTGCGCTGTATCTGATTGTCAGATACAATGTGAAAAAAATGAATGAAACCCTGGACAGACGGCGGGCGGGAGGGGGAACGGACTGAACTGTTGCACCTGGAGACAGGAGTAACGGAACGAATCAAGATCAGCATAAGGGCAGTCCACTGCTTTTCAGGTTATTTGACAAACAGCCAAAATAAGGTAGAATAAAGGTAAGGATACAAAAGGGGCATTTGGGCGCATCCGTGGGGGCGGAAGCGGTATGGGGGAGTGGCCTATGAACAAAAGAAGATTGTCGTCTTTAAGGGCGGAGTATAGTTCAAAGATTTTCCTGTCTATTTTAAAATCAATTCTGATTATCATACCGTTACCAATGATTATTTTGATTGTTGTGGAACTGTTTTCCCTGCATACGATCGAGGATACGATTCTGGAGTTTGAGAACATCCTTTTTGCGGAAATGGGGGATGAACTGGGAAACAGCTACGAGAATGCCTATCAGGTTATGTACGATGTAAAGAAGGATGAGGAACTGGTTCAGTATTTGAGGGAGGAGGACAGAAATTATTACAGTGAATATCAGATTTTGAAAACGCTGAACCGGACGCTGAATCAGAACAACAGCCTTGAGGAAATCTATATTTATTTTCCCCGGTATGATTATATTCTGTCCACACAGTCGGGGATGAGCAGTCAGGAATACCACAGGAAGAACATCGGCATTGATTATCAGGAGTGGATCGAGACACTGAAGCGGGACAGACCGGAGCAGATCAGCCTGGAAACGGATGCGGAGGGAGAAAGCGTCCTGATCAGCTCTCTGGACTATGAACGCAGGGAGGCGGCGCGGATTGTGGTCAGGCTGAAACGCAGCTATCTGGAGGAAAGGCTGGAGAGCCTGTGCTTCGGAGAGGAGGGGCGTGCGTATATCATTTACAAGGATCAGATGCTGGCCGCCTCCACAGGAGAGAGGCAGAGGGAGCTGGCAGGCCGGCTGGAGCAGGCCCGGGAGAGCGGAGAACGCACGATGGAGATAGAGGGACGCAGATATTTCCTTAAAATGCGCGCTGTTTCCAAAAAAGGGCCGATCCTGGTCTGTGCTATACCGGAGGGACTGCCCTATCTGGCGATGAAAATGACGATGTACCTGGGTGTGGGCGCTGTGATTCTGTGCGGCCTGGTGCTTGCCGGGGCGGCAATCCTTGCCACCAATCATAATTATGCTCCCATCAAGCGCCTGTTTACGATCCTGAAGGAGGAAGACGGCGTTTTGGGGGAAATGGATTATGGAGCCATGGAGACCTATGCGGAGAATGCCAGAAACCAGATGCGCCAGCTCCGTCTGAAGCTGGATCGTTATGAGAGCGACGTGAAGAATCTGTATATGGGGAAAATGCTGCTGGCGGATCCCACCCGTCCGGTTTCAGAGGAGGAGATGAAGGAGTGGGGATTTTCCGGAAGGTTTTATGTGGTGGCAATGTACGCTTTTGACGGGGTGGATGCAGGAAAGGGGCAGGAGGATTACAGAAAGGACGTCGTGGTTGAATATGTGAAGGAGTACATAAAGAACGCAGTCTGCTGTTACGCTATGGAAAAAAACAACAGGGTGTACTGCGTGCTGAACGGCGGCCTGGAAGAGGAGGAATTCTGTACCGGTATCCGCACAGCCAATGAGGAACTGACAGCCAGCCTTGCCGAAGTGGAAAAACTTTACTGCGACAGCTATCTGAGCAGACCGTTTTCACAGGTCGGAGAGATCGGAGAAGGCTATCTGGAAGTCAACCAGGCAAGAAAAAGACAGACCATACTGGAGGAAGAACAGAAAAATAACTGTTCTATCGAAAAGATTGAGGAGAAGATAAAGGAGAACCTGTCAGATGGGAACCTTTCTATCGCCAGTCTGGCAGAGCTGCTTCACATTACACCTTCCTATTTGTCACGCTTCTTTAAAAAGAATACAGAGAAAGGTGTGCTGGAATATATTCATGAATCCCGGATCGGTTTAGCGAAGGAACTGATGCAAAAGGACAGAGAAATCAAAATCAAGGAGGTGGCGGAAACGGCGGGATTCAGTAATCTGGCCACTTTCATCCGAGTGTTCAAAAAGATTGAAGGTATTACGCCGGGGCAGTTCAGAGAGAGTATATTGGATAAAGAATAAAGAAAAACAGCTCTATGGGCATCTGCTGTCATGGCAGATGCCTTTTGACGTTAAAAAACGGTTTTATGCCTGAAAAGCACAAAAAGAAATAGACAAAAAGTGTGTATTAAACAAAAATAATATACAAAATCTGACCATAATGCTGATGAAAGAAAATGAAAATTGACTTTTATAAGGGCAAAACGTATGATGAACCCATCAAAAAACAAGGAGGTATCGCAAAGGTGAATAAGAAAAGTGTATTGGGTATTGCAATGGCATCCATATTGGCGCTGGGAACAATGGCGGGATGCGGGAACGCGGCAGACACAAATGCCGGAGACACAAACAGCGGAAGTACAGAGAATGGAAGTACGGAAGGGGCGGCTCAGGAAGGAAGTGGAGGAGAGCAGAATGTGTCTTCCGCATATGAAAGGGATGAAAACGGCTATCCTGATCTGAAGGGAGAAACCATTACCATCTGGCATGCGATGACAGGGGCCAATGCCCAGGCCACCAGCGATTTGGGAGATTATAAGGTGATTCAGGAGCTGGAGCAGAAATTTAACTGTAATATCGAGTTCATCCATCCTCCTGTGGGACAGGAGCAGGACAATTTTACTATCATGATGGCAGATACAGAGCTGCCCGATATGATCTTCTGCGGCGGTATTGATAAGTATTATCCCGGCGGTGTGGCAATGGCATATGAAGATGGTATTCTGCTGGATTATACAGAGTATATCAATGAACAGAACACACCTAATTTCTATAAGCTGATAAGCGAAGATGAGAATGTGAAGAAAATGGTGTCGGACGATGAAGGCAGGATTATCCGCCTGGGCGCCAAGTTCTGCGGAAGCAAAGAGGCGGATTTGTCCTATACAGGCCTGCTGATCCGTTCCGACTATCTGGAACAGACGGGAATGGAAATCCCCACAACCATCCCTGAATGGACAGCCCTGTTTGAGAAGATGAAGGAAATCGGCGTAGTATCCTCTGGCGCTGGCGGGAAACAACGGGATGGGCGGCTTTTTTGATTCAAACGTTTTCTCCTCCGCCTTCGGGATCAGTGCAGGGGATTATTATAAGGGAGAGGACGGAAAGATTACCTATGGCCCTTATGAGGACGCTTATAAGGATTATCTTACCCTGCTGAACCAGTGGTTTGAGGCGGGATACATTAACCCTGACTTTACCATTCAGAAAGAAGATACGGTGATGTCCCAGACCTCCGACAATAAGGTGGGAACCGTGCTCATGCATCTGTATACCTACGGCACTACCTACTATCTGACCACGGAGAAGGAGGATCCCTCCAAGGCTCTGATTCCTGCACCGGTTCCGGTACTGAAGGAAGGAGATGAGCTTCCGCCGCTGCGCCCCAGCTACCTCTCTCTGGGAGACTACAAATACATCACCGCAGACGCCAGGAATCCGGAGGCCTGCATGGCTCTGCTGGATGCCCTGTATCTGGAGGACATTGACAGGATGCTTGCCTATGGCGTGGAAGGTGTGGCCTATGATATGGTGGACGGAGTGCCCGTAGCCAAGGAGATTCCAACGGATGCGGATAAGGAGGTTCTGCTGTCCATGGCTCCCCAGCAGTGGCACACCACAGAGGATGCGGATCTGGACTATATCCTTACCAGAAAGTACAACAGAGGATCACAGGATGAAGCTCTGACGATGTGGAAGGAGCAGGGAACCGACAGAACCCTGTCCAAGTTTATCCTGCTGAATGTGGAGGAGTCCGAGATCAAGAAAGCTTATGAGACCGATGTAAAGACCTATGTACAGGAAATGGGACTCAAGTTCATCATGGGACAGGAACCCTTGGAAAACTTTGACGCTTATCAGGAGAATCTGAAAAATATGCATATTGAAGAACTGATCGGCATATACCAGGCGGCAACCGACCGGTATGAATCAAGGAAATAGGCAAAGAAAAAAGAAGAAGCCTGACGGCTTTGGCAATCCGCAGCTTTACGGCAGACCGCCGCAAAGCTGCGGGAACTGCAGCCGGAGCCGGCAACGCTCCGGCATGGAGGTAAGGATGAACAAAGAGAAATTTAGCCGGCGGTTAGGAAAGGATATGCACAGGAACTGGATGCTTTATCTGATGCTGCTTCCTGTAATCGTCTATCTGCTGATCTTCTGCTATGCGCCCATGTATGGTGTGGTCATTGCCTTTAAGGATTTTAAGCCCCGCCTGGGCATTATGGAAAGCGAATGGGTCGGATTGAAATATTTTAAGGAGTTCGTGAACTCTGTTTTTTTTGGCAGAACTCTCAAAAATACATTGGTGCTCAGTGGGCTGAATCTGCTGTTTGGATTCGGGGCGCCCATCATTTTTGCCATTCTTCTGAATGAGGTGAGAAATCTCCGCTTCAAAAAGCTGGTACAGACCGTTACCTATCTGCCTCACTTTATCACCACGGTGATCATCGCAAGCCTGATCCTGATTTTTACGGACAGCGACGGATTCATCACGCAGATAGTCAATACGATAACGGGGCACAGCGGCAGTCTGATCGGAGATAAAAATATGTTCCGGCCTATCTATGTGATATCTGAGATATGGCAGGGCTTCGGATGGGGCTCCATCGTTTATCTGGCGGCGATTATGGGGATCAATCCGGAACAGTATGAGGCGGCGCGTATAGACGGCGCAAACAAATGGAAACAGATCATTCATGTCACCCTGCCCGGAATGCTGCCGATTATTGTGGTCATGTTTATTATGGCGGTGGGCGGTTTGATGAACGTGGGATGGGAGAAGGCTTTCCTGCTGCAGAGCCCCATCACCTACGACACATCGGATATTATATCCACTTTTGTATACAGAAAAGGTTTTGAAGATATGAACTACAGCTATTCGGCTGCGGTGGGACTATTCAACTCAGTTATTAACCTGATTCTGTTGACGCTGGCAAATGCGATGAGCCGCAGGGTGAACGGATCTGGCTTGTGGTAAGGGAAATGGAGCGTTTTCAATGAGAAAAAAGAAGAAGGAAAAAGGTGGAAGCCGGATCATAATCGGGACGGGGGAGAAAATCTTTCTGATGATCAACAACTGCATCATGGTGCTTTTGATGCTTATCACCCTGTATCCGCTGCTGTATGTATTGTTTGCCTCTCTCAGTGATCCTATTGAACTTGGGAAGGTGACGGGCCTGCTGTGGAAGCCGGCGGGCTTTTCCCTGAGAGGCTATGCTTCTGTGCTGCAGTCTGAGAACATCTGGCTGGGTTTCCGAAATACAATTTTTTATGTGATTGTGGGTACGGTCTGCAGCATGGCCATCACGATCTGCGGCGCCTATCCGCTGTCCAGAAAGAATATCATGCTGAAAAAACCGATTATGCTGTTTATTATCTTTACCATGTTTTTCAGCGGAGGTATGGTACCTACCTTTCTGGTGGTACAGAAGCTGGGTATTACCAACACGATATGGGCCATGATCATTCCCGGCATGCTGAGCGTCTACAATGTGATCGTATTAAAGACCTCCTTTGAGTCCGTGCCTGAGAGCCTGTATGAATCGGCAGCTTTGGACGGAGCCAATCACTGGTACATGATGACCAAGATTACGCTTCCCTTGTCCAAGGCGGCGCTTGCTACCATTACGTTGTTTTATGCCGTTGGAAAATGGGGGGAGTGGTACAGTGCTCTGGTCTATCTCCAAAAGCGGCGGGATCTCTATCCCCTGCAGATGTTCCTTCGGGAACTGCTGGTGAGTCAGGAGGACATGGACGCTCTGCTTTCCAGCAGTGTGGGTGTGGCGGCGGACGCCTATCTGCTGAAGGAAGTGATTAAGTATGCTACAATCATCGTCACTACAGTTCCGATCCTGTGTGTGTACCCTTTCCTGCAGAAGTATTTTGTAAAGGGTGTGCT
>CAUWLJ010000022.1:0-41462 GCA_963559585.1 uncultured Eisenbergiella sp.
CACATTCTTACGCCTCAAACGGCAGGCGTTTGAGGCTGCTGTGAACAGTAACGAAAGGTTACAGAAACGCATAAGACTTCGGGAAAATTCATAGCTTTTAAGAAGAAACTATGTTATATTAAAGGTTGCTGATATTTCAGCCAGTATTGGCGTAGATAGTAAATCCAACTGTAAAACAAAGGAATTTTTTGAATATGAAGCATTGGAATATGGAAAAAAAAGCCGCCTGCCTATTGTCTGTCTTTTTCCTGGCGGGCCTGATCCCGATCTTTCTCCTGGCCAGATACAACTATCCCTGCGCTGATGATTTTGGTTACAGCGCCTACACTCATATTGCCTGGCAGGAGACCCATTCTGTCCTGAGCGTCCTGCGGGGAGTATGGGACACGGTAGTGGAGCGCTGGTATAACTGGCAGGGCACTTTTTCCAGTATCTTCCTGATGGCTCTGCAGCCCGGTATCTGGGGAGAGGGCTGGTACTGCCTGGTTCCCTGGATCATGATCGGGGCAATGGGGGCCTCCTCCTTTTTCCTGCTGTATGTGATTTTTGTCCGGCTGATCCATGTACGCAGACCCATTTTTATCAGCATCACCATGCTCTATCTGATCTTTGCGGTCCAGTGCATGGTGGACAAGACACAGGCTTTTTTCTGGTACAACGGAGCGGCTCATTACATGCTTCCGCACAGTGTACTGCTGCTGCTGGCTTCCTTTGTGATTCTGGCGGTCATCCGCAGACCCGGCGCCGTGCGTGCATGGCTTCTGGCGGCTGCCTGCCTGGCGGCCTTTTTCGTGGGGGGAAGCAATTATATTACAGGCCTTATCGCCGCTGTTCTTTTCGCTGCCGCCATCGGCCTGTGTCTGCTTTGCAGACGAAAGGAGCTTCTTCCTGTTTTCGTAGTGCCTTTTGTATTTTTCCTGGGGGCTTTTCTGTTAAACACGCTGGCTCCCGGCAATTCCGTGCGTCAGGAAGCAATGCTGTACCGTCCGGGCGTAGTCAAGTCCATCCTTCTGTCCTTCTTTTATTGTGCCGAGTACGTGACAGAAACCTGGTTTAACTGGACCTATCTGGTCTATGCGGCTGCCCTGATCCCCTTTCTGTGGGAGGGTGTGAAGGCAGTGGGGGACCGCTTCTCCTACCCATGCCCGCTGCTGGCTGCCGGCTTTTCATACTGTCTGCTGTCGGCCACCTTTACTCCCAGCCTTTTTGCAACCGGAATCGCAGGGGGCGGCAGAATCTTCAATATCGTATTCCTGGATCTTTTGCTTCTGATTATGGGGAATCTTTTTTACACCCTTGGCTGGCTGCGCAGACGTTTTGGTCCGGGTATTTCCTCGGGAGATGCTTCCCTGGAAATTAGTTCCCGGGAAAAAACTTTCCGTGGAAACATTTCCCAGGGAAGCTGCCTGGAAGGCCGGGATACGCGGCTTTATCTTCTCTGTGCTGCAGGCGCTGCACTTTTCATAGGCGCTATGTATGCAAAGGTGGATCCTGATTTCTTCACCTCCACTTCAGCGGTTTATTCGCTGGCCACAGGGGAGGCAAGGCAGTACGGTGAGGAAACGGCGGCCAGAACCGCCCTTCTTCGTTCCCAGTCCCAGGAGGAGAATGTGACCATACCCATCCTGGATACCCGGCCCTATCTGCTTTATTTCAGCGATATTTCAGAGGATCCCGCCGACTGGAAAAACATTCTCATGGCACGCTATTACCAGAAGGAATCCGTTACAGGCCGGTTCAATGATTAAGATTTTCTGAACCCACTTGTTCTTTGATGTAACCTGCTATATACTTAGCTGGTAGCCTATGAAATAAGATAGTCGTCACCCGGCGGCGGATTGTGAGGTCCTATGAAACATAAAAAGAAATTTTCCATTCTCCTGTCCCTTCTGCTGGCCGCTTCCCTCGTCCTTGCGGGCTGTTCCTCAGACAAGGAAAACGGTATGTCCTCCGAGGAGTATGAGAAACAGATCCAGGATATGCAGAAGGAGCTGGATCAGTTAAAGGATGAGCTTGCAAAGTATACGGAAACGGAATCCTCTCCTGAAGAAACGCCTCCCACCGAGACGGTTCCTCCCACTGAAGTGGCTGAGGCGGAAACGGAAACAGAAACGGAGCCTGCTCCCGAAGCCGAAGAACGGCCTCAGATCGTGGTATTCGGCGACAGTATCTGGGACGGTTCCAGGGATGAAACGGGCATTGCCCATCTTCTCTCCCAATACATGCAGGCGGATGTGTACAACTGTGCCATCGGCGGCACCAGGGCCACACTCAAGGAGGGCGAGTCCCCTGACAAGTTTGACTCCTGGGATTCCACCTCTCTTTCCGGTATGGTAAATGTGGCTGTGGGCAAAGTATCGCCGGAGCCTTTCCTGAACGACTATATCGCCGGAGGCGTTATCCGCACCCTGGATTTCTCCAAAACCGATTATTTCATACTTGCCTATGGCCTGAACGATTACTTTGCGGGAGCTCCCCTGAACGTGGAAGGCGGCCGGAGCTGGGATGCCCACGGCTATGGCGGTGCGCTGAGATATGCGGTGGACGCTCTTGAAAATACCTTTCCGGATGCCAAGATCCTTCTGATCTCCCCCACCTACTGCCAGTTCTGGAAGGACGGTTATATGGAGACGGACAGCAATATGAAGAGCTTCGGAGGCGGAACGCTCACAGAATATGCGAATGTCTGCCAGAACGTTGCCGAGATGAACAATACCCTGTTTATTGACGGCTACTCCACTCTGGGCATCAACGGCTACACCGCTGACCAGTATCTGGAGGACGGCATTCATCTGACTGCTGAGGGACGCGAGCTGTATGCAAAGGCCGTGTCCAGCTGCCTGAAATACGGCAAGCCCGGTGAGGTATCCGGTAATTCCGTATACTATTAGTTTTACGGTGATAAGGAAGCATTCACAAAAATTAATTTAACGTCCGATAGACAGAATTTCAAAATAAAAGCGAGTGAAAAATTTAACTTTCACTCGCTTTTATTTACTTCTTAGATTTATTAGCTATTTCAGCAATCTGCATTAAATTTTGAAAAGATTCAGGGTTTTTAAATTTGCCTCAAATGAGCGCGGCGTAGTGGACTACGCTAAGTGAATTTGGGGCAAATATACCGCGAAGTGGGGCGTGTAGATGGCGGGAATGAATTTTCAAACACGCTCTAGACCCCTCCGCCGCCTTGGGAACCGTAAGCAGGATTACCAAAAGTCTCCGTATTTTACGCACTTATGCTCAGACGGGCGCACCTCTCTCCCCGGTGACGGACATCGAAAGCGATTACCCTTTCACCCCTTTTTAATTTTTCCGGTCCCGATAGCGCTTCCCCCTGATCAGGAGCAGCCACACCATGAAGCAGATTACCGTGCATCCCGCCCCCAGCATCAGATCATAGTTCCGGTACACAAGCCGTACCTCGTTGTCTCCCTGCGCCAGAGGAACCGCCATCATCCCGTTTGTGTCCATAATCTCTGTTTTTTCTCCATTCACATAAGCCTGAAAGCCCTTGTCATGGGGAACGCTGAAAAAAGCGTATGAAGCCCTGTCTGTCCGGAATCTGGCAGTAAAGCCCGTTCTGTCCTTTTCCAGGCTGACGGCGCCATGGCTGCCTCTCTGCCTAGCCAGTCTTTCCGTATCCTCCGGTGTCAGACCGGCAAGCAGCTTCCCATCCTCTTTTACCAGCACATCTTTTACCTCATCCTCCCATTCATCCGGGATCACCAGACATTGAAGCATAGCCAGAGCCCGCTGCTGTGCCGGAAGCTTCTCAAACTCGCCGGAGGTGGTATAGGTTTCATAGGTACAGCCAATGGGAACGGCATATTCGTATTCGCACAGATAGAAGGTGTGCCGGCCGCGGGATACCTTCTGAAGGAGCTTATCCCCTTCCCCAGGCTCGTCCGTCACATAATATTTCCCGCCCACCAGCTCTCTCAGACCTTCCACTCCGTCCGGTGTGAAAATCTCCCTTTCTCTGCCCAGAGCCTGGTAAAATCTGTATATGGAACCATTCACCATGGATGTGAAGGATCCTGTACCCGGAAGGGAGGCCGCCATGTTCAGGCGGTTATCGCTGCTGTGTATCCGGTATCTGTCATCCGGCAGCTCCAGCTCCTGATAGGCCATCAGACGGTCGTAATAGCTCTGCGTGGAATAATCCGCCCCTTTCCGGTACAGGCTCTGCGTGCATGCGGTGGTGAACACACTGAAGGCTGCAATTCCCATTCCCATACACAGGATAAATCTCCGCTCCTGGTGAATCAGGCCGCTCAGTATGCCGGTGAGCGCCGCTCCCAGGATCCCTGTCACAGACCAGAGCCAGAACACTCCTGGCTGATTGATCATCTGGAACCTGTTACTTGACCACCAGCAGATTCCCAGGGTCAGGCACACCATAAACGCGCTCACACCCGCCGACGTCCGCAAAAGAGGAAATTCCTTCCTGTGTTCCAGTACATACGCGGAAGCCAGAGCCATAAGCAGGATCGGCATATAGAGCCATCTATGATAATTGGTATCGGAAAACAGGCCAAACATACTGTTCAGGAGCGGAATCCCCGTCGCAGTGATGCACAGAAGAAGCAGACCGCCCAGCCAGCTTTTCCATTTTTTCAGAATGAAGCAGATCACCAGGATCAGGCTGACCATGGGCAGGTACGCCGACCAGGAGGTCCAGTCGTAGTCCCTGATGCAGGATGGCCCATTCATCAGTTCTCCCGGAAAAAAAAGCGTCCTGATCACCTGGAGGTAGTCCCTGTTCCCCCGATAGACCCACTGATCCATGGGGAGCAGCCTGGAAAGCCTGGGATTCTCCAACGTAAAAAAGACAGAGGGAACCAAAAGGATCCCGGCCATCCCGGTTCCCAGTGCACCCTCTCCCATACATTTCAGGATCAAGGCCCTTTTTTTCCATAGCTGAAAGCCCTCCCGGAACAGGAAATAGAGAACCAGGAAGATCACCTCCTGGATAAAGAAATAGTAATTCACAAAAGCATTCACGAACACACCAAAGGCCAGGGCGCCCCTGCGTCCCTCTCTGGTCAGCTTCTCATATCCGATCAGCATAAGCGGAAAGAAGGCTGCTGCATCATGAAAATGGTGAAATACCAGATTTACCGACTGGAAGCCGGAGAAGGCATAGAGGAGGGAGCCTGCAATGGCATATCCTTTTCCTGTAAATCTGCTGATAAAGCCGTATGCAAGGGCTGCAGCCACAGCATATTTCAGCATGTACAGCCAGCCTGTCACATAGGGATACCATTCCGGTGGAAAAAGGAAGGAAAGCCAGGCAAAGGGGCTTCCCAGCACGTAAAAGCCAAGAGCTCCCACAAAGCTGGAGCCCAGATCGATGCTCCAGCTCCAGAGGATATTTCCCTCCCTCACCGCCCGGTTGGCCAGCATATGGAAGGGAATCTGCTGTTCATTGAAATCGTTGCACAGAATAAAGACTCCGTCCCCTTTTATGATCAGAGGCAGGAAGCTTAACATGGCCGCGGCAAGGCCGGCCAGGAAGGCCTGCAGACAGCCTGAGCACGCCGCTTTTTTCCACAGTTCTCTTTTTCCCATTATCCGTTTTCCTTCCTAACAGGTCACTTCCCCGTCATGCGCCAGCAGGGAAACCGACTGTATATGTTCCAGAGCGTTCACCGCCTTCAAAAGCCCGCTTTCCTGCCTGGTTCGCAGTTCAATGATCATATTCAGATGATCGTTGGAAATATTCCTTGATTTCACCTTATAATATTTACAGTACTGTTCCACCACCCCTGTGAGAGCTTCATCCATGTCGGCGCTGTCTGCGTTTACCACCAGAAGCAACGGCACTGATACCAGCGGGATCCTGTCCAGAAGCAGAATCCCAACGGTCACCAGAAGGGACAGGATCACAGCCACCTCTGCCAGACCTGCGCCGCAGATGATCCCAATGCTGATAGCCCAGAACAGGAATACCAGATCCATGGGATCCTTCACCGCCGTCCGGAATCTGACGATGGAAAGGGCGCCCACCATACCCAGGGATACCACCACGGAAAACTGGATGGTGAGGATGATCGCCGCTGTGATCATACACAGCATGGCCAGAGCAATGTTAAAATTTTTGTTATAAAACGTGCGCCTCGTCACCACCCGGTATACGAAGAAAATATACAACGCCAGGCAGGCCGTGATCAGAAATACCACAATGATTTCCTTGAATCCCAATTCCGCCCCTGTAAATCCTTCCAGGAACGATTGTTTAAAAATATCCGAAAAACCCATTTTATACTCCATTCCGAAGCGTAAGCGATGAGGCGGAGCAAAATTGCCAATGCAGTTTTGCTTCTGTCAGCACAGATATTTGTGACGCTCCGGCACAAATATCTGTGTGAGAAAGAAGCCATCAGGCTTATTTCCCACACAATGCCTCCATTCAGGAATCCTTCTTCACAGGCTGTACTTTCTGCACAGGTAATACTTGGAAAATGCAGTCTGCGTCATGCTGTCAAGCTGCAGCGTCCGGTGGATCCAATCCGGCAGGAATTCGTCAAACTTCACCTCCATCAGATGCCTGGAGGTCTCCATAATCGGGCGGAGGGCGATCCTGCTCTCCCCAAATTTCAGGCTCTGAGCGCCGGATCTGATATTCCGGTCAAAGGTGATCCTTACGTTTCCGTCCGGATAAATATAGGGCGCACGATCATACTCCACGATGATCTTCGGCTGGAGAAGCCTCGTCATCCCATCCAGATAGAATTCCCTCGCTACAGGATCCGAAAGCGCTCCGATCCCGTTCCAGTCTCCGTGCATCACAGCCTCAGCCATGCTCCATGGGATCCGGCAGGCGTCTTTTCTGATCTTGCCGTTCACCTTCCGCTTGATCTCCAGGCTGATCTGCTCCGTCCTGCCGTCATAGAAACGGAAACGGTACTTTTTCCTTGGATCCGTACCGTCCTCCTTTTCCCAGAAGGCACTGTTTTCATAATCGTCGAAATACAGGCTTCTGATGGTGTAGGACCCGTCTGCCCCTGCGTGGGGATCCAGGCAGAGAAGCAGGCGCAGACATTCCTCCAGCTGTCTGATCTGTTGTTCCGAGCACACATATTTCAGTTCATAGCGATATTTTCTGCCCTTCATCAAGCCCTTCCTCTTCTGTTCCTGTATCTGTCCATACATACCAGGCAGACCAGCAGGAACAACAGGATTCCGAAAAACGCCTCCCCGTGCATAGCCACCCATCCCGCACCTTCCTCCTGCTGTGTCGCCTCCGCCTCAGGAGCCTCGATCCGCTCCAGCTGGGGAAGCCCTACAGACTGCTCCCCAAACAGCTCCCAGGTCTTTTCCGGCTGGCTGACAAATGCCTGATCCAGAAAGGCAGTCCTGTCGGACAGATATTGCTTCAGAAAACGAATATTCGTTTCCATATCCAGCTGGCTCATGTAGGCGCTGCGTTCCCCGGGCCATCTGACCAGATCCATTTCTATGGAATCATACAAGGGATCTATGGTCCCGTCAATCCCTTTTTCCGACAGCTCCACAAGAAACGGTTTCAGGCGTTCCCACTGCTCCAGTACCTCCTGATAAAAAACGGCATTGCCGCACAGCCTGGCATAGCATCTGCTCATCTGGTTGGTGCCCAGATCCTTCTGGTTCGCATAGAAAATATTCCTGTCATACTGCGCTCTCCCCAGCGTATTGTCCAGATCCCACATAGGCCCCTGGAAAAGAATCCCCGTCCCCTCCTTCATATACATGTAATGGCTGGTGACTCCCATATCCATATCCATGAAAAGCTCCTCCACCAGATAGCGGGCAGCAAAGGATTCCAGATCCAGATACTCAAAAATATCCTTTCCCGTCTGAGGATTGATGTAGTCCTGTGCGTACAGAGCCGCCAGCATTTCCTGATACCATTGCTGAAGGGCCTTCTGCTGGTCGGAGGTAAGCGTTCCCGGATGATGCACCACCACCGGCTGGTCATTGCGCAGGAAAAGGACGTTCTCCTCCTCTGCCGCCCTCTCCGGATAGTCTATCTCAAACAGAAATCCCTCCGTCATCTGTATCTTTTCGGTGAGCTCATAGATTCCCCAATATTCTCCATTCAAATACAGATCAGCAAAAACGCCCTCCGGGGAATAGGACAGCCCCGCCTTCCGGCCGATCTCCTGTCCGATCCGGTTCCTGATATAAGCGCCGTCATAATAGTTGGCAGAAAGGATCCAGCTTCTGGAGCTGTCCATGCCAAGCAGAGAGGCCCCCGTGTCCAGTTTGACGCTGAAGGACTGCTTGGGCGCCTCCCAGGATGTATTTCCCCTTCCTTTTATCCGGTCCGCCGTACCTCTGTAAAGGGTATCTCCTGACGCTGAAAAGATGGACAGATAACCGCTTTCCTCATTTTCCTGGCTGGAGCGGATATGCTCCATGGAACCGCTTTTGGTGGTGATATGAATAGAGGGAAGCTGTGAGGACGCCAAAAAGACGACGGTTCCCTCCTCCACCACCTTTCCCCCCTGATCTCTCAGCTCTATCCGGTTTTCTTCTCCGGGAACAATTTTGCCCGCTCCTTCCTCCGCACTGGTTCCATTCACCCACACTTTAAGGCCATCCTGAGCCTGAAGCCGCACGCTGTCCATCTGTGTGCCGGAGGGAAGGAAGCCAAACCACACGCCGTCCTCCCGTTTCCAGAGCTTTATCTGATTTTCTTCTGTTTTCCCCTGCACCACGATCCTGATGTCCTCCAGGCCTGCCCTGTCCGGCTTCGATTCTCCCTCCAGTCTGGGAAAGAAAAGAAGGCAGGATGCCAGTATCAAAAATGTTGCTGCAAGGATCCATTCCCGTTTATAAAGCATTGCCTGCTGCCACTCCTCCTTCCGCACGGTCTATACCACATTCCCCAGCTCATCCACCAATATCCACCCCTCCCAAAGCTCATGCAGCCTTTCCGGATCGATCTTCTGGCTGTTCTTATGCCTGGCAGGCCGGATCACCAGCTTGTCCGGATTCCGGTTCAGTCTGGCTCCCCAGAAGCTGAAGGTGCTGTTGGCACAGATATTGTGGCGGCACAGGCTCATCAGCTCCATATCATAGAAGCTGTCCTCACCCTTGTTCCAGTCCACAATCGTATATTCCCTGCCGCTGTAGTTTTCTCTCAGATACTCTGTATCGTCTGAAAACAGGTAGAAATGGGGGCTGCCGACCCTTTCCCGGATATAAGCCTCCGCCGCCTTATAATACTCCGGCGTACAGATGCCGCCAAACATGCCGGCATTTGCCGGATCCAGATAGTCCCCTCTGCGTATATGGATGCTGACGGGCGTTTCCGTCCTGCCCTTTCCCGGCTCTGTGCCACTCCCGCCTGCGTCTTCCCCTTTTCTCAGCCTTTCGATCAGCTGCCGGTTCAAAGGGTTCCCACTTTCCGGAAACCGGATCTTCTCCTGAAGTAACGGCATGATATCGTGGTAATATTTCTCACAGGCCCAATGGCCTTCCAGATATTGGTCCGTGAAATCCAGAATCTCCGGGTGGTACGCATCCGTCTCATAAAAATGCCGGTTTGTGATCAGCCCGGTCTTTCTCAGGGCTTTTGTCAGAAGGCTTCCCTCCCGCAGAAATCTTCCGTTTCCCAGCAGGGCATCCTTTTCCTGTCCGGTGCAGGCCTGAAATTCCAGGTGGTCGAACAGGCGCAGCTCCAGTCCCCGGCGGGCCAGCACCTTTTCCTGCTGGGCGCTGTCCTCAAACCAGGAAATGTCCAGGCGGGCCTCCCGCCCCAGGCTTCTGTATTTCTCATATAAGGCGTACTGCTGCATCTGGTTGCCCAGGCCGCCCATGACACGAATAATAAGCATGATCCCATTCTTCTCCATTCTTACTTCTTGATTCTGTCGTATAGGGCAAAAACGGCCCTGCCTGCCCTGCAGCGGACGCCGTCCGGCCTGCGCAGCACCCACAAAAGAAGCTGGTTTACCCGATCCTCCGGGCGCAGGGCAAGGCGGGCGGCAAGCTCAGTGACGGAGACGGTTTCCTGCGGTCTCACCGAAGGCTGCTCCATCCCCTCAGCTCCTGCTTCTACAGTGTCCGTACACATCCCCTGGATCCGCCTGCCATATCCCTTCCTGCCGCCCCGCAGTTCGTTTTTCACTGCCAGCAGCAAAAGCCACACGGCCTCCCTCTCCCACTGCTCCTGCCAGCCCGGCGCCTGCTTTTCCCGGAAAATGGCGTGGATCGTGCGCACCAGCTCCCGGATTCCCTCATACATCTGCGGATCGTAGCGGTGCACCATGGAGGCGTCATTATAAAAATAATGGTAGTAGTAAGCGTCCTCCAGAATCACCACCCGGGAGGCGTCGCAGAGAGCGGGCAGGACGATGTTCACATCTTCTCCCATCCGTATCCTGGGATTGCAGTATTTCATGTTGTCCGTGATCAGTTCCCGTGAAAAAAGCTTCATACAGCGGGACATGGAAACGGTCCGGCGCTCTCTGCCCAGAAGCCGGCATCTGACCTGTGTTTCCAGAGCATCCCCCGTGTATACGCCGGGGGACAGCTCGTGGCGGTGCCGGGCAGCTCCTCCCGGCCTTTCGATCAGGAAATTACAGCAGACCACTTCCTTATCCTGCCCGCTCAGGCGCTCTGCCAGCTCCTCTATCATACAGGCGTCGATCCAGTCGTCGCTGTCCACAAAGCACAGATACTGACCGGTGGATTCCCTCACGCCGGCCATCCAGGCCGACATCAGGCCGCCGTTTGGCTTGTGAAGCACCCGGATCCTGGCATCCTCCCTGGCAAGGGCATCGCACATCTGAGGGCTTGCATCCCTGGCTCCATCGTCTACCAGAAGAAGCTCCAGCCTGGTGTAGGTCTGGCCTGTAATACTTTTTACACATTTCTCCAGATAATCCTGTGCGTTGTACACAGGAACGATCACGCTGATTGTCGGTTTATCCACATCGCACTCCATTCTACATCATTAATAACCACGGTCAGACTTCCCGTCAGGCAATTTCCTGTCTGACGGTTTCCTGTCAGCCTGCTTCATGCCAGTCAGTTTTCTTTGCCAGGAAGCCGGCTGCCTGCCAGCTTCCTGCCCGGCACCCCGGCCACCCTGGCCCCGCCCTCTTCCACGGAGCGGGTAAGCACACAGCCTGCACCGATGACCACATGATCCGCCACCCTCACATCCCCGATCACGCAGCTTCCCCAGCCTGTTGTCACATGGTCTCCCAGCACGGGAGACGGGGTTCCGGCCCCGGTGTTCCCTGCACAGAAATTTCCTGTAATACAGCAGTATTCCCCGATCCTGGCGTCCTCGTTGATCACGATGGGAGCAATGTGGTAGATCATCAGCCCCTTCCCCACACAGTTTTCCGGTATCTCAAAGCCCAGGCGGTTTCCCAGCACATACTTTTTTCTATGGTAATATACGAAAAGAAGCCTGTGCACCAGACCGCTCTGGTTCTTATGGTATTCCGCATGGCGGAGCGTCCTCAGGTATTTCCAGATGGAGTGGAATTTGGAGCGCAGAAGCCAGGCCTGAAGGCGGGCCTTCAGGAAGGCTGCGCCGGAAATGCCTTCACAGGCTCCTCCCTGCTCTATAGTGTTTTTTTCCCCGCTGCCAAAATAGAGGGCCCGCTCACAGGCCAGGTATTCTTTCAAATCAGATCTGCTTCGTATCATATCTTCCTCCATGCCGGGCTGACTGAAGCGGCAGGCACGTTCACTCCTGCCACCCCAGGCTCTCATTGAGCACCTCAAACACCGCCCGGTTCACCTTCCGGTAATCAAATCGGAGAGATTTCTCATAAGCCGCTCTCACATACCGCTCATATCCGGCGCAGATCCGATCCATAGCCGTCTGGATGCCTGCCACGCTTCCGTCCGTCAGTTCGGAATCCTGTCCGTAGGTAAGCACCTCCCTGATCCCGCCCACGTCGGTGGTGATCACCGGAAGGCTTCGGCTGAGAGCCTCCAGCATGATCATGGGGATCCCTTCAAAGGTGGAATTCATCACCAGAATATCCGCCCTGCCCATCTCCTCCTGCACCTGATCCGGCGTCACTGCTCCCCGGAACCGGATCCGGGCGTCTCCCGCCGCCAGAGCTTCCAGCTTCTGCCGTTCTTCCCCGTCTCCCAGAATGGTGAGCGCACATTCCTTGTGATAACCCTTCACTGCCTCAATGATAGGGCCCACATTTTTCACAGCGGACAGGCGGCCTGCATAGAGGAAGCGGATACAGTCCTGATGCAGAAGCTTATTCTCAAAGGGGTGGCAGACGATGGAATTTCCTACATGGACGATCCTGGGATTGTATGCCCGGTAATCCTCCAAAGTCTCCTGATCCAGCACGAACACCGCTGTGCTTTTACGCACCACATGCATCAGAAAGCTTTGGAACAGTCTGCGCACCACAGGGGCCTCCTGAAAGAAACGCACCCTTTTCCACATATCCAGATAGGTTCCGTGGGAGAACACATAGCAGGCCGCTCCCGGACGCAGAAGCCGCACGGCCCCGAAGGCCTCCGGCGTATGGATGTAGTTACAGTCCGACTTTCCGATGCGGATCAGCTTCCTGTATTTCCAGATCCCCTTCACATACTCCAGCCGGAGGGATTTTTTCACATTCCCAAGGTCTGAAGCGGCCTGGGTCACTGCCAGGAAAGAGAACTGCCCGTCCGCCGTGGAAATGGTGCGGATCCTTCCCACCTCCTCCGCCTGACAGGAAACGCCCACCAGCAGCACATCCTTACAGCGCTGAGGATAATATTCCATGAGGAATCTGAGAAAGTTTTTAATGCTTGTCACCTGGCCTCCCACAGGATAATCCCTGTAGTTGCAGGTATCATATAAAATCAGACGGTTCATCTTTCCCTCCCTGCCGGATGAACCGGGAGCCATCAGGCTTCTGGTTCATCCTTTCTTATCATACCAAACAGCCTCAGCGCAGGCCCGTCGGCCCATGGATAATTGCCATATCTCTGAGGATACTGGGCAAAGCCTTCGCATTCTGCGGAAGATGCGCCTACCCTCCCGTTCCGGGTACAGGAGCGCAGGAAGCGCGCCGCCCGCAGCACAGCCTCCTCCGCCCGCAGCTGCAGGCAATCCTGTCGCAGGCTGCCCTGCTGTAAGCTGTCCTGGATTAAAGTATCCTGACTCAGTTTCCCCCGCTGCAGACCATCCCGGTACAAATCGTTCCAGTCAAAAGAAAGATCTCCGTCCTTCTCCTCCAGCAGCCCTGCCTGAATACCTGAAAGAAGAGCACAGGCAATCATCCCCGCAGCAGAGGAATCCGCCGGGCCTTCCATGGCGGGAAGCAGCCAGGCAAAGCTTCCGTCCTCTCTCTGGTAATCCAGCACGGTGCGCACAAGCCTCCGGTAATGTCCGGCCACAGCCTGCACTGCCTCCCTCCCGTTCCAAACAGCCAGATTCCCTTCGGCCTGTTCCGCACCGCTTTCGTTCTGGATCACTCCATTCCGTTCCGCCCGCTCCGTCTCGCTCCTGTTATGAACCGCTCCATTCCACTCAGTCTGCCGCGCCGCTCCTGCCGCCGCCAGACCGTCCGCCATTCCCAGCATCAGCCAGCCCACTGCCCGGCCCCAGCCGATACAGCCCTGCTTCACCCCGGTTCTGCTGTCATATCCATGATACGGCAGGCCTGTGGCCGCGTCCATCCCTTTTTCCATAAAAAGGAGGAGCTGTGTCAGTCCCAGCCGAAGCATTCCTTCATTCTGTCTGATTCTCCCAAACCGGCACAGAAAGGGGCAGATCATGCCGATCCCGTCCGCAAACACCTGCCCCTCGTTTCTTATTCGGTAAGACAGGGAGCCGTCTCCATTGACAGGATAATCTCTCAGATAAGCGGCGGTTCTGTCCGCAGCCTCCAGGTAAACGGAATCCTTCGTCCTTTCATAAAAGAGCAGGAGCAGGTCTGCGTTCATCACGTTGTCCAGGTACCAGGCAGGCTGTCCTGCCTGAATCCAGCCGTCCAGATAGGTTTTCACGGCCCGGCGGCAGAGGGCTGACGTGCCCTCCGGCCTCCCGCCCGCCCCGTCCTGTCCGCCGCAGCTGCATTTCCCGTCTTCCCCGATCCCTTCCAGCAAACCTCCCGCCAGAAGGGCGTGGGGCCAGAAATGGGTGTCCACAGGTGGTACGCTCTGCCGCAGGAAGTACCTGCGGATCCCTCTTTTCAGCCTGTCCTTCGCCGTCAGCTCCGGATAGGTAAAAAGCCGCTCCGCCGCCTGACGGGTCAGTTCTTCTATGGTTTTTATGGTCTCCGGCTCCCGGAGAAACTGCTGTACTGTGTTCATACTATCCTCACTTCGGAGCGTAAACATTTCTGTTTCCGCCTCTGCCGCTCACATTGCGTCTTTCCCTTCCAGAAGCCTTCCGATCATCGGCCCGGCCTGTCTTGCCCGCTCCAGATAAGCGGGCATCACCGTCTCCAGCCGTTTTCTGATCCCGTTCTCCTCAGCCCTCAGCCAGTCAAAGCCTCTGGTCAGCTCTCCCTTTTCCCGCAGTGCCTGCACGGGCATCACATAATTTTCCCAGGTTCCGAACAGATCCTGGGCGATCCCCCTGGCCTTCACGGAGTAGCCCACCACCAGAGTGGGCACCAGGGAGGAGTAAGCCGCGATCGTGGCGTGGGTTCTGGCCCCGATGAAGAAACGGCACCTTGCAATGTATCCCTTCAGCCGTTCACAGCTGCAGTCCCCGATCATCGCCACGCGCCCGGTATGGGAAAACTCCTGATAAAGAAGGTTCAGCACCGTCCTATCGTCGTTGTTTTTCCAGACCACATGGGGAATCAGCGCCACGCTCATGTCCGTATCCTCCAGGATGTGACGGATCAGCTCCCGATAGTTGTCCAGCGTAATCCCCGGCTCCGTTTCCTTTTCCACCACCATGGGGCTTACGTTCAGCCCCACCGTATTTCCTTCCGAAAATCCCTTCGGCAGAGGCTCCTTTTTCGTCTCCAGCAGAAAGGCAGAGTCCGGCACCAGACAGCTGCGATCCTTCAGACCGGCCTGCACCAGAGCCTGCCAGGTGATGGATTCCCTTGCAATGATACAGCTGTAACGGTTCAGATCCTCCAGGATCTCCGGCTCCGCCAGAAGCTCCGGCTCGATGGAGCAGCCCAGCAGGACGGTCTGAGCCCCCTGGCCGGTGAAAAGACGGTTCGCATATTTCAGATCCTTCAGAAGGAGGTCGTAGCAGTAGTTGTCACCGCCGATGGAAATATTGATCTGCCTCAGATTCCTCCCGCTTACATCCCGGAAACGGTAATGGTAAGCGGACTCCCCATCCTTCCAAAGACGCTCCTTCA
Organism: uncultured Eisenbergiella sp.; assembly: GCA_963559585.1. Classification (GTDB taxonomy): domain Bacteria; phylum Bacillota; class Clostridia; order Lachnospirales; family Lachnospiraceae; genus Eisenbergiella. Next base: position 15,297 of record CAUWLJ010000022.1, read on the forward strand.
TATAATACCAGACATGGACAAAAAAGCTGTTCCTGATCTTGCGCTCCTCCAAAATGAGAGCCATATCCTTCAGAGAATAGGCTTTGTCCTCCGCCGCGCTGTTGGTCACCAGAATGGCCGGGCGTGGAAGCATTTTGATCACCGTGTTGGCAATGGCCTCACAGCCGTGGTTGCCGCTTCCGGCGTGCATATACAGGACGATCTTATCCTTTTTCCCTTGATAACGCATGTTTCATTCAGTCCTTTCCCGCTTTTTTTCCGGTCCCTTCCACAGGTGGTAAAGGTACAGATAGAGAATGGGGGCATGGGTAAACAGCAGACCCTTTAAACGATACCCCCTGGACAGCAGGGCGGCGTGTGAAACCGCTCCTGCGGCCCTCTCTCTCCCCTCCTGCACCCGATCCGGCACGCCGTTCAGCGCCCTCCGGGAGCGTGCCGCGGCCTCTGCGCATTTTTCCACATAGGGGGCGCATTCCCCTCTCCACTCTCCGGGCTGCAGGAGGGCCAGCTTGCCCGCCGTAAGAAGGGCGGCCTGGAGCAGGGCAGCCTGTGCCAGCGGGATATGGTCAGGAAAAACCGCCTCCAGCCGCTCTGCCGCCAGCTCCCAGCAGGTGATCTGATCCATGTAGGAGGGACGGAAGCCGGAATACATGGCCCCCTCCTCATTGATATAGTAGCAGTATGCCCGGTCGGGAAGAATACTTACCTTCCCAAGTCCCGGAAGAAGATCGATGAGAAAAAGAAGATCCTCTCCAATGGTGAGCCCTTTTGAGAAGCGAACCTGTTCCACCAGTTCCTTCTTAAAAAGCGCCGCCCAGCAGTGGGTGTTTCCCCTCAGCAGATATTCTCCTGTATAGGAGAAAGCGTCCAGCGTGGCATGAGCCGGACAGGCCGGAGGAAGAGACCGGCCTTCCCACGCTCCTCCCTCAGCCTGTTTCCCGCATTCTTTCCCGTTTTCCCACTCTTTTCCTTCTGTCTCCTCCTGTCCGGCGCCTGCCTTCAGGCGACGGTACGTCTCCGCCGTTTTTCCCCTGCTCTGTGCACGGAGCGAAACAGCTCCCTTCCCTTCAAAGGCTTCCCGTCTCTGTGCCTCTCCCACCTCCCGGAAGCCGCACAGCGCCATATCGCTTCCATCCGCCTCCAGGCAGGAAAGCAGCTTCTCCAGCGCGTCCGGCTCCAGCCAGTCGTCCGCATCCACAAAGGCGATATAATCTCCTGCGGCCTGGGACATGCCCAGATTTCTGGCCTGAGACACGCCCTGGTTTTCCTGGCTCAGCACCCGGATCCGCCCGTCCTTTTCGGCCCACTGTCTGCATATACGCAGGCTGTCGTCCCGGGAGCCATCGTTCACCAGCAGGATCTCCAGATCCGTCCAGGTCTGCCCCGTGATGGAGGCCAGACAGCAGGAAAGATGTTTTTCCCCGTTATACACCGGCACGATCACCGTGATCCGTCCGCTCACCTTGTCAGCTCCTCCCAGTAGGCTTTTGTCCGGCTGTCCCAGTCAAAGCGCTTCATATTTTCATAGCCCCGCTGTACCAGCCTGCGGCGCAGTTCCTCATCCTCCAGCACACGGTTGATGCAGCCCACGGTCTGCTCCAGGTCATCGGGATCCGTGAGCAGGGCCGCATCCCCCACCACCTCCGGCAGAGCCGTGCGGTTGGAGCAGATCACCGGCACGCCCAGCTGCATGGCCTCCAGCGGCGGAAAGCCGAAGCCCTCTATCAGAGAAAGGAAAAGAAAGGCTTTCGCCCCTGCCTGCAGGCCGAACAGCTCCTCCGCCTTTTCAATATAGCGATAACAGGTAATGTGGGAACGCACCTCCTGATCCATCCTTTTCCCGCAGGGAATGTCCGCCGCCCGTTCCACCCCCACCAGAACCAGATCCACCGGATGCTCCGCCTGCCTGTAGTAGGCCTCGTAGGCTTTCAGCACGCCTTCCGCATTTTTGTGGGGAAGCCCGGACGCTGCGGCAAACAAATAGGGGCCGGACGGCCTGAGGGAGCACTCCTGCGTCCCCTCAGGAACCGCGTTCACTCCGTTGTAGATCACCTGTACCCGGGAACCGCTTCCGGGGCACATCGCATCCACCTCTTTTCTGGAAAACTCAGAAATAGTAATGATCCTGTCCGCCCGGCGCATGGAGGCCTTCAGACGGCTCATGATATAGGCGTTCTCCACCCGGTTCAGCACGCCCGGGAAATATTTATCATAAAAAAAAGGGATCAGGTCATGAATGATGACGGTGTCCTTTCCCCGGTAAAAAAGAGGGCGGTAGCCCCTTGGGAACAGGATCCTGTCCGCCCTGTATTTTCTGGCCTGGAACGGCACAAGAAACAGCTCCCACAGGATGCAGAAGGGCTTGCTTAAAGGATTTCCCTTCATCTGCACGAAATGCACCCCCGGAATGTCGAAGTCACTGCGGTTGTACCCATTTCCCAGAACGATGATCTCCTCCGCATGCTCCCCGTGGGTGTTGGTCTGGGCCAGGTGGGCGGTCAGCTGCCTGGCCAGGTTGTAGATTCCAATGCTCTTTCCTTTTCCTTTTACCAGTTTAAAACAGTCGATGACAAGCCGCATCCTGCTGCTCCTTTCTGTGCTTGGCTCCTGAAATTACTGTGCACCGGCAGGAGAGTAAACAGTAACTACCGCAGGCCTATTGAGAGTTTTGCCGCGCGGAAAGCGCCTGCTCACCCCCGGAGCACATTCCCGCGCTTCAAACACTTACTGTCCAAGGCTGCTGCGGACATTTTTCTGCCGCCCCATAAGCATATGAGGGATCTGCCAGAACCATCCCTCCCGCGCCTGCTTTCCCTGCCGCGGGCGGATCCCGGGAAACTGTGTCCAGTATGCGCCCATCAGGAACAGGGCGTAGTTTCTTCCCAGATAGACGGAAATAAAGTGAGCCTCCAGCATGGAATACAGGGCAAAGACGGTCAGCATCAGAAAGCCCATATGATCTCCCCGCTTCCACGCCTGCCGCATCAGCAGCCCGTACATGGCCAGATAGATTGCTCCCGGTATCACCCCGTACCAGTAAAACAGGCGCACATAGCCCATGTCAAAATATTTATTGTTTTCAGGCCTGGAAAACAGGCTCCAGTTCCGCAGGATCCCGCCGCCGCCCTCCAGCGTATTCATGCTGGTGATCCGTCCGGTAAAATACTTATCATAAGGATAGAAAGGGCCCTGATAGGGCTCGTAGCCAGCCATCCATATGGACAGCCCGGTACACAGCACAAGGGCGGCGATCCCCAGAGCGCAGACCCATTTTTCCTCCCTCAGCCTGGGGCAGTTGTTCAACAGGAAGCTTCCCGCCAGGGTGAAAAAAAGGATCAGCACACCGGTGCGGGAATTGGTGGGCAGAAACAGAAGGATTCCCGCCGCTGCCAGAAGGAGATAGGTATACCGCTTCATTTTTTCATGGTACAGGCAGATCCCCAGCATGGTCAGCACCCAGAACATGCAGTAAAAAGCGTTGGGATGGCCCAGCCCGAAGCAGTACCGGATCCCCCTGTCCCCATCGTCCACGATGTACATGTTTCCAAAAATCCCCGTCAGGGCCAGCAGGATCAGCACCGCGCAGCCGGACAGGGTGACCCAGAACGCCAGCTTCAGCGTTTTTTTCAGATCCACGTCCTTAAAAGCCGCGCAGAACACCACCAGGCGCACCGCCTCGTCTCTCCCGGAGGACAGATAGCACAGCCCGGCGATCACTCCGAAGAAAAGCATCCACAGCCACTGCCTTGCGGTAAATCTGCTGCAGGCCGTTTTTACGGCGAAAAGCAGGAAGGTTAGGCGGAAAAGCTGTCCCTCCAGGGGATTGGTATAGGCGCTTTTCTCCACAACCACGATCAGCAGCTCCAGAAGCAGTCCCAGGTAAAAACAGACCATGCCAATGGAAGCAAGGCGCTGTGAAAAGGCGTTGCCCGGCTCCGCTGCTGATGGTTTTTCCTTATGCTCCTTTTGTAAAAGGGAATTTCCTGTTTTCTCAAGTCCTGTTTTTTGAAGTCCTGTTTTCTGAAGCATTTTCCGTCTCCTTTTTCCGGAATTCGGCGCCGCCTGGGAAGCGCTTCTTCCGCTTCCCGGAGCCTTCCCGGCCCGTTCCACTCCCGTCCAGCTTCCCTTAGCCGTGTGCGTCATTCGCGCCTTCCGCCCGGGAACACAGCCTTCTGATCCTGTACATGGCCCCGTTCCAATAGCCCATCACAGTATTCTGCCAGAACCACCGGAGCCGCTGTGACACATACTCCCGGCACGACGCCCCGCAGGAGGACGCAGTCCTCCACCCCTGCCCGAACATCACGGTCAGGCGCAGCATTTCCCTTCTGCACAGTTCATTTTCTCTCAGACTGTATTTCCGATACATCAGCAGGCTGTCGTTGTATTTGCGGATGTCCTTCTCCGAAAACATGCCTGTATACTGTTCCTCATGAATACCAATGGAAATCAGAGGTTCCGGCGTAAAGGCAAACCGGGGATTTTTCTCCAGGATCGTAAAGTAGAGAAACATATCGGACGCCCAGTTGCTCTTCTCATCAAAATAAGCCCCGCAGGCCCGGTACAGGGTGGCGCTGGGCGCGCCGATCTCATTTCCCAGGAACAGGTGGCGGTAGTCGTCCTGCAGCCGGTCCAGATACCACTGCTCCGGCGCGCGGGCGTAGGAGCGGCTCTCCGATACCTGCATGGTGCCGCAGAACGCCAGGGAAGCCTCCGGGTTCTGATCCAGCAGGGCTGCCATCTTCTCCAGGCTGTCGCAGGAAGTAAACCAATCGTCGCTGAACATGATCTTGATGTAATCTCCCTCCGCCAGCTCCAGCGCCCTGTTCCAGTTGAAAATGTGGCCCAGGGGCCTTGGATTGTGCACATAGCGCAGGCGGGGAATGGTACACTTACAAGCAAGGCCGGCGATCTCCTCGTTGGTGGAGTCGTCGGTGAGGATTACCTCAAAATCCTGAAAGGTCTGTTCTTCGATAGAGGAAAGGAGACGCTGCACCTCATCGGCATTGTTGTAGCAGGGGATGCAGATGGATACCTTTGGTTTTACCCTGTCAGGACGGGGCAGGCCCGCTGCTTTGGTTTCTTTCTTTCCCGCCGGATCGTTCCCGGCTTCCCTATCCCATGTCTCCGTCTTCCCGCTTTCCCTATCCCGCGTCTCCATCCCCCCGCCTTCCTTCCGCACCATTTCATCCTCCTGCCTGCTGATCCTGCACCTGTTTCCGGCCTGCCGCCTGCTCACCAGACGCTTCACGCACCGTCTCTGATGCACTGCTCCCGGCGCGCTCCTGCCGAAGCACACGCCCTTTTTGATCCGCCTGTGTGAAGCGCTTTCCGGCCTACTGCCTGCGCATCAGACGCTTCACCCGCCGCCTCACCCGGTAATAATTCCTGCGTACCCACTGCCACCCATGTCTGGCCGCCTTTTTCAGGCCGGTCTCCTCCTTCAGGATCAGGAAATCATAGTCCTTCACATGCTCCCTCAGATACCGGGGGAAGGTTTCGTCGATCTCCACCCGCCGGAAGGAGGCGTTCCTGCCAAAAATATCCTTTCCGTCCTTGATATTGTCCACCACATCGGAAAGGATCTCCGCCTTGTTCAGCTCCTGATGGGCCGCGGAGCGCACCTTCTCTGCCACCCGCTTCTTCGCATTCTTTTCTCCATGGCCGCCCATGTAGCCGAAATGCCAGCCGCCGTCCGCCACCCGGATACCAATCTCCTTCCGCTCCGGGAAGCGCAGCTCCCCAAGCTGAAGGTTCTGTTCCCGAAGCAGCCTATAGCTGCACATTTTGGAGCCGATCCACATTTTGCGCTCCACGCCGGGGAATTCTCCCGCATAGGACAGGAGGCTGCCGGACACCTCCTCCATGTTCAGGTAGCAGTAGAACATCCTCTGGGCAAAATGGTAGATCTTCGTGGGGTCAAAATCTGCCAGAATCTCCTTCACCTTCTCCGGGTTGGGAATCTCATCCAGGTCGCTGAAAAGGATGATGTCCTCATCGGTACAGCCCGCCAGCCCCCTGCCCACCGCATTCTTCTGAAAGGTGTCCCGGTCGTGGGTATATCCGGGCGGCGTATCATCCACCACCACATGGATGATCTTGTCCGCAAATTCCGCAAACATTTCCTTATTTTCCTCATAATACAGGGGCTTTGGCTTACCTGAAAAGGTCTCCGTTGCCTCGCTGATCACGAACCGGTCCACCACGGGACTCATCACCTGCAGCCTCAGCTTTAAAATATCCAGTTCATTAAAAAATTGAAAACAATCGTATACCATAATCCTCGTTTCCCTCGCCAGCCGTCCGGCTAAAACCGGAGGGACATGTTCCGGCAGGATGGCCGGAATACGCATCCCATCGGCCATCCGAACCGCTTCAAACCGCCTCAGCCGTTCACCAGCCGACCATGGAGCCGTCTCAGGGCGTCCGTCACCGGATGTTTCCTGCGAAAGTCCGGATAATCCGCATTGGTTCCCGCCCACTTATGGAAAGAAAAGGGCGTGATCCCCTCCACCTCCGGTATCATGTGCTCGTGCCCGAAATATTTTGCCACCTCAAGGGGCGCGATCCGCATCCCCTCCGCCTCCAGCAGGTGGCGGATCCGGCAGCAGATAAAACCGTCCTCATTGTACCATCCCTTCTCCGGCGTAAAAGGGATGCCCGCCTTCTTCGGGTAATCCAGCAGCCGTTTGCTTCGGATGCCCACGCTGTTGCCCACCCGGCAGAGATTGCCGTGAATGTCCCGGTAGGTGGTATCGTCCCCCTCCTTCGGCAGGGGCCAGGGCGCGCCGATGTAGTCGTAATCCAGGAATTCCGGCCGCCACAGCTCCGGGTGGACGATGAAGCCGTCGTAATGCACCAGCATCACAAAGTCGGTCTCGATATAGTCTCCCAGCTCGTAGATCATTTTATAGTTGAAGTCGTCGATATTGTTCAGCCTGGAGGTATGACGGTAATGGATCCCCTTTGGAAGAAAAAGGGGCTTTTTGTCCGTGATGATCAGAGCGTCCGCAAACCGGATGCCCCTCATGCTGTATTCCATGGCCTTTATGGTTTCCCGCACCTTCACGCTGGTCATGGCGCAGAGCGTCACGTTGGGAAGGAGCAGCTTGTTGGATGTATTCATATTAATCCCCATTCCGGAACATAGGCGATGGAAGCATCAAGGCTATTTGTGACGCTCCGGCACAAATAGCCAGACAAACCAGCCTGGCGGTGAAACAATATGCAGTCAAACTTATTATTCACGCCATTCCTCATTTTTTCTCTATGCCCCCCGGCACTATTTCACCCGGTACCCCGCCCGTCTCATCAGGGAATATCCGATCTTTTTCAGATAAAAGATGCCGTAAATCAGGCGGCTTTCCAGCGCGCCAAGCTTCAGAGAGATCCCCTCCAGACGCTGTCCTGCCCTGGCATATCTGGGGGAGGACGCCTTGTAGCTTTCCAGCTCCTCCCGGCATTCCTGGGGAGTGAACAGCCTTCCCTTCCGGTCCTGATAGTGAAAAATGCTGTAAATGTTCTGCTCCGAGGCCCAGTAGCCGTCGGATACGTTGTGCCTGGCCCAGTATTTGGGGGCGATGGCAAACCGCAGGGTTTCCGAGGTGTAGGCCGGGAAGAAGGCAAAGCTGGAGTTGGAAAGCAGAAGGTAGCGGGCGTTCTTGAGCATCACGTAGTCCCGGTCCAGGTCGGAATGGTACACAGGAAGCCCGGGCAGCAGCTTGCGGGCTGCCTCCGGGTCATCGGTTACGATGATAAATTCCATGTCCGGGCGGATGCGGCGCATATTTTTCATGCCGTTTCGCCAGTAGCGGCGTCCCAGGTACAGCTCCGGGTGTCCGGTGTACTCTCCGCCCCTGAAATTTAAAATGCACAGGTTGTCCCTGGTAAATTCATAGGAGTCGTATTCCGGCTTCACCCGCAGCCACTCTTTGATTTCCTCCCGGCAGGGGGCAAAATAGCTTTCATCCTGCATGTTGCCGTAGATCAGCGTGTTGTCCGGCAGGCTGTGAAGCGCCTCGTCCGCCCCGGCCACGTAGCAGCCATGCTCCATATCGTGGCGCGCCGTGCCCAGGAACAGGCGGAGCTCCTTTTCTTCATAACGGGCCAGGCCTCTTGCCTCTATGTCAGCCTCGCCACGGATCTCCTCTCCCAGATCCATGTCCATGAAGTACATGCCCTTTTTGCTGTGGATGTTCACGGCAAGCTGCTCCTGTCCCGCCGTGCCGAAAGCGCAGCCTGACTCCTTCGCGATACAGCGGGCAGTTACATAGCAGAAAAGCTGGTTGCCCAGTCCCTGTCCCTTTAAAAATTCGGTTCCTATCATACGGTTTTTCCTTTTGTCAGGGTGATCTTCCCCTGATCCACCTTATAAATCATATCACAGTTCTCGATCGTCCGCAATCTGTGGGCAATGATGATCATGGTCTTGCGGCCGTGGAAGCTGTCGATGGCTTCCATGATGGCGGTCTCGGTATCGTTATCCAGGGCAGAGGTGGCCTCGTCGAATACCAGGATCTCCGGGTTATGATACAGGGCCCTTGCAATTCCGATCCTCTGGCGCTGGCCGCCGGAAAGGCGCACGCCCCGGTCTCCCACACTGGTGTACAGCTTCTCCGGCATCTGCTCCACAAATTCCTTCATCTGGGCTTCCTCCAGCACCTGCCACACCCTCTCATCATCGATCTGGTCACGATCCACGCCGAAGGCGATGTTTTCCCTGAGGGAATCGTCGGTGAGGAAGATGGTCTGAGGAATATAGCCGATATGGGAAAGCCAGGAGGCATAGTTGTCAAAAATATTCTTTCCGCCGCAGGTGATGGTTCCCTCCTGCGCCTTCAAAAGACCCATGAGGATGTCGATAGAGGTGGTCTTTCCTCCCCCGGAGGGCCCCATTACACCCACTGATCTGCCGATAGGGATACGCATATTGGCGCCCTCCAGCACCTTTTTCTCAGAACCGGGATAGCCGTAGGTGATGTTGTTCAGGGCAATCTCCCCCTTTACTTCAATGGGAGCCGCATCTGCGTCGTCCCGGCTCTGGTACTCGCCGTATTTGGTGTAGTCGCTGAAATCCACGTTTTCATAGACGTAATCCAGGGAGGGCTGGAAAAAGGCAATGTTGGTCATATGCCCGTTCACCCGGTTTACACAGGGGATCAGGCGGGTGGCCGCATAGCCGAAGGCCGCGATCTGGGTCACCATGGAGGTCAGATCCCCCTCCATCATGATATAGACGCCCAGATAGCCCACGATGCAGGCCATGCAGATGGTCTCCAGCAGGAGGCGGGGAATGTTGTTGAGCACGTTGTATTTGCTGGTCACTTCCCCTGCGATCCGGGAATATTTGCGGAAATTACGGGCGAAAAAAGCTTCCCGGTGCAAAATCTTTACGTCCTTGATGCCGTAGATGGACTGGAGCCTCCATTTTCCCATGCGGCTCTGGACACGCTGGGATTTCAGCCCCATGCTGTTCAGCCTGGGCTTCATGATTTTCAGGATAGCCAGGGTCAGGACCACCAGGATCGTGCCCATGATCAGGGTCATCCGGGGATCCACAATGATCAGGAAGGTACAGATAAAGAGCGCCACGATCCCCTCTGAGGCCAGCTGGATATATTCCATGAGGATGGTGAACACTTTGGGCACATCGCTGTCCACCAGACGGAATACGGTGGGAATATCCGCGTTCAGATAGAACTCATAGGGACGGTTCAGGTATTCCTCCAGCATGTAGCTCACCGTGCGGAACTGGTTGGTATTCACGAATCTGGCCTGTCTGTAGGTCATGAAAAGGATGAAGGCATTTTTTACCACGATAATGCCGATTACCAGCCCCAGAAGGATAAGGATAAACTGGTTGAAGGTCTCCTCCGTCAGGGAAAAGCCCACCCAGCCGCAGATCTGCTGTACCAGCTCGTTGTTCAGCATGCTGTCCCGGTCCAGGATAGCCTGAACCAGAGGAAGAATGGCGGAAATGCCCACCGTCTCCAGGACGCCTCCGATCAGGATCAGGATGCCCAGGCCGACCACCGACCGTTTCTGGGAGCTGCTGAGTATATGGCTCAGCTTCTTCATATTTTCTATCATATCCGAATCATTTCCTCCGTATAAATATCCCTGCACTCCCGGCCGTTCAGCCATCTGGACGGGGCGATCACTTTTTTATCAGGGTTTGGGTTGAGCCAGGCTCCCCACCAGCTGAAGCTGCTGTTGGCGATGATGTTGTGTTCGCACCGGCTCATCAGATACAGGTCAAGGTATCCCGTCTCCTCGCTTCCGCCCTCCACCACGGTGCGCCTCTCCCCTGACAGATGCTCCTTCGTCCATTCCACGTCGTTGGTGAACAGGAAGAACTCTGCCTGGGGGATCTCCCTCTCGATCAGGGAAATGGCCCTCTCATAGTAATCGCAGGTGCAGATTCCCTCATAGATCCCGTTGTGGCCGGCGTCCAGGTAGTCCCCCCGGCGCACGTGGATGCTCACCGACCGGGAAGAGCAGATCCGGCTCAGAATATCCTGATAAGCGGGAGAAAGGCAGAAAGCGGGAGAAGGCCGAAGGACGGCCGCCGCTTCGGAAGAGCTGTCCGTCCCGGATACGTTTCCGGTCCCGACGTTTCCGCTCCCGGCTCCTCCCGGCTCCGGCCCCCGAAACTGTAAGGCCCGCCGCACTTCTTCCTTCACAGACGCAAAATACTTTTCACTCTGGAAAAAGCCCTCCAGATAAACGTTATCCAGCTCCATCACTTCCGGGTCGTACTCCATGCTTTTTTCCCGCCAGGCCAGGCTTCTGCGTCCGGTCAGCTTCCGGCGGATACGCTGGGTAAGCGTCATGGAGGAATCGGTAAAGCGTATAATCTCCTCTTGGCTTGCCCGCTCATAGGTTCCTGCAAACAGGCCAAGCTGCATGGGCCGGCGGTCTGCCGCCCTGTAGTCGGATACGTCATCTATTTTTACTGTTTTTCCCTGAGCCTTGAGGCTTAAGTAGAGGGCGTATTCAAACATCTGATTGCCCAGCCCTCCCGATAATCGGATTATTACCACGGCTTCCTCCTGAATCCTTTGTTCACCGGCGCCTTAGAGCGTGTTTTGAGAGGCAGAAGGATTTTCTCGTTCAGCTCCGTCATCACCCGGTAGGCGGCAGGTGATTTCAGAAAAACGGCCATCTTCTTCTTCTCATTGCCGCTTGCTCCCCGGCAGGAATAGATGCGTTCCATCTCCCCGGTTCCCGGCAGGATCAGTTCCCTGATTCGCTGGCAGCAGCTTCTCTGCACAGGATCCGCAGAGCGCATACAGCGGTTGTAGTAAGCCAGCAGCCTCTTGTAATAGAAATACCTGTGCTGATCCGCCAGGTCATCCCTGCCTATAGAACGGAGAAATGCTTCCTTTTCCTCATAGGCCGGGATCTGGTCTGTGAAAATGCGCTCCCCCATCCCCTTTCCCATGATGCTTCCCTCCCGCTCCAGCACATAATTGTAGCCGGCCCGGTCCAGATAGACGCATCTGCGGCAGCGGTGGAGCAGCTTGGTGGTATACACGATGTCCTCGTACAGCTTTCCCTTAGGAAAACGCAGCTCCCCAATCAGTTCCCTCCTGGCCAGCTTGTTCCAGGCCGCGTTGCGGATGGGGATGGCATCGTTTTCCGCAAGGAACTCCTCCAGCGGCTCCTCTCCCTCCAGAAGAACCACTCTGCCGGTAGAGCCGTCCAGCGTCCTGTCCCTGTAAACCTGTTTATACCGGCACACAGCCAGGGACGCCTGAAATTCCTGCATACATGCGTGCATATTCCCGTACATGTCCGGTTCCAGCCAGTCATCCCCGTCCACGAAGGCAATATATTCCCCGCGGCTTGCCTGGGTTCCCGCATTCCTGGCATCCGACAGGCCTCCGTTTGGCTTGTGGAGCACACGGATCCGTTCATCCTCCCGGGCCAGCCTGTCGCACATCCGTCCGCTTTCATCGGTGGAGCCGTCGTCCACCAAAAGGATCTCCAGGTTCCGGTAGGTCTGGGCCAGGATGGAACGGACACAGCGTTCCAGATAGGGCGCAATGTTGTATACGGCCACGATCACGGAGATCAGCTGCTCCTGTGCCGGGTCGGCGGGGGCCGGATAGCTGTAGTTTTCAATGGTTGTCATAATAACCCTCATTCCGGGGCCTCCCGGCCCCATTCCTCGCTTTTACAGTTCCCGCGCATAGGGATAACGCTCCTGTATCCCCTCTGCCATGCGCAGATTTTCATACCGCAAAATCCCGTCCCTCCTGATCCGGGCCAGAAATTCTTCCTTCAACGGCCGGCCCAGGTCAACCACGTCGAAGCACAGCAGTGTGGAGGTTGTCTCCTCCACGTCAAGGGCAAATTCCACAATGTTTCCTCCGCAGACAGCCAGGTCAATGTCGCTGGCCCGGTGGTAATCCCCCCTTGCCCTGGAGCCAAAGAGGATCACCCGGTTCACCCCGTGCCTGCGGGCCAGTTCACAGATTTCCTCTACCACCCGGGGGCGGATCCCCGTACGCGTTATTTCATCCTGTTCCATTTCCCCTCCATACCGAAGCGCCTTTGCCTCCGGCCGCGGCACAAAACCTCACTTTTGCTCCATCCACTCCTGAAACATCAGCAGATACCATACCTGGGGCCGCCAGATGTCCCTGTCCGTAAAATCCTTCCAGATCCGGGTCACCGTTTTTTCATCCAGAATGCCCTGTGCCCGGATCCTCCCAGGCTCCAGCAGGCCGCCGGCCCATTCGGCCAGCGCAGGCTCCCTCAGCCAGCGGCGGATGGGGATGGAAAAGCCCTTCTTTGGCCGATCCACCAGCTCCCTGGGCACGTAACGGTAAAGCACGTCCCGCAGCACCAGCTTGCCCAGATCCCCCTGGCGTTCATAAGCAAGGGGCAGGCTCCAGGCAAATTCCACCACATCCTGATCCAGCATGGGCACGCGGGTCTCCAGGGATACCGCCATTGCGGTGCGGTCCACCTTCACCAGAATATCGTTGGGATGGTAGAGCAGCATATCCTGGAGCATGACGGCGTGGATGGGTTCGGACAGAAGCTCAGCCGGCACCTGGCCGTAGAGCTTCTCTGCCAGGCTGTCCGCATTCCGGGCGGACTCCCCCTTCCAGGCATCCTCCCCCTTCCGGTAAGCCTCCTCCCCGCCGGGCAGAGTAAGGCGCAGAGCCAGATCCTCCCTCATGTAGTTCATCCGGTACACGTCCAGAATATTTTCCGCTCCCAGAAGCCTTCCTTTCAGCCCGATGCCGCCGCTTCGGTCAAGGGGCAGCAGTCCTGCCGCCGATGACGCCAAGCGGCGCAGAGGCAGAGGGACGGGGGCCATTTTCCCCCAGATACGGTCGCACCAGCCATAGATATTGTAGCCTGCAAACAGCTCGTCCCCTCCGTCTCCTGACAGGGCCACGGTCACATGCTCCCTGGTCATCCGGCTCACCAGATAGGCAGGGATCTGGGAGGAATCCCCAAAGGGCTCCGCAAACATATGGGCCAGATGGGGAATCACCTCCCTGGCCTCCTTCTCCGTGACAATCAGGCGGGTATGGTCGGTTCCCAGGTGGGCCGCTATTTTTTCCGCCGCGTCCGCCTCATTGTACTCGCGCTCCTGCATCCCGATGGTGAAGGTACGCACCCTGCCCCGGTTCAGGGACTGCATCAGCGCCACCATGGTGCTGCTGTCGATGCCTGCGGAGAGGAACGCTCCCACAGGCACGTCCGCCTGCATCTGTCCCTCCAGAGAACGCTTCAGCAGCCGTTCCAGCTCCTCCGAGGCCTCCTGCCGGCTCCCGGCAAAGGGATGGGCCGCTCCCCGCAGAGCCGCCTCCGCCATGGACCAGTACCGCTCCACCTGCGGTTTGTCAAAAGGCGGGCGCATGGTAAGGATGCAGCCCGGCTCCAGTTTTTTTATCTTATCATAAATGGTATAAGGGGCCGGGATATATCCATGGGTAAAATAGAAGGGCAGCACCCTCCTGTCGATCCTTCCCTCAAAGCCGTCCAGCACGGCGATGGAGCCCAGCTCCGATGCGAATACGAAGCTGCCGTTCACAAAACCGTAATGCAGCGGCTTCTCCCCCACCCGGTCCCGCACCAGATACAGGGTTCGTTCTCTCCGATCCCAGAGGGCCGCGGCAAACATGCCTTTGCACCGGCAAATGGCCTCCCGGATGCCATACTGCTCCACCGCCTCCAGAAGCACCTCCGTGTCCGAGCTGCCGCGGAAGGCCTTCACCCGTCCTTCTTTTATCAGCTCTGCCGCAAGCTCCCTGTGGTTATAGATCTCCCCGTTAAAGGAGATCACGAAGCGTCCGCTGGCCGAGTGCATGGGCTGAGCTCCCGTTTCAGACAGATCCACGATAGACAGCCGCCTGTGGCCCAGAACCACCGATCCGTCCTCCTCCGCCCAGATGCCGGAAGCGTCCGGGCCTCTGTGGGCCATCCGCTCCTCCATCCTGCCTATATTCCTGCGCCAGTCACCGCGCCAGCCGCACATTCCTGCTATTCCGCACACTTCCCGTCACTCCCTTCCGCTTCGCTTGGGCCGTCTCCTGCCGCCCTCCGGCTGCGGCTCCTCTACAACTGCCGGCTGCCTTTGGCAGGCCTGATGCCCTCCTGCCGTCCGTCTCCAAACCGCCTCCGCGCCGCCTACTCTTCCATGATCTTGAAGTCCTTCTTCCTGATCCTCTCCCGGATTACAGCCTTTGCTTCCTCCGTCTCCGACTTCCACAGCTCATAGGATTCATCCCAGCTTTCATACCCTTCCTGGCCGCGCTTGTCCTGGAAATCATAGTGCCCGCTCAGATAGTCCCCGAGAAAAGCGCTGCATTTCTCCGCACCGATGGCATTGGCATGGCCGCCGTAGTCATAAAAGTCGGTGGCAAAATCCACGCCGATCTCCTCATAGTAGTCGTTCAGGTTCAGAAAGGTGTATCCGGAGGGTTCAATAATATCCGCAATATAATTGTACTGGGCCTGCTTCTCCGCCGTCATGGTGTTGGGCGACACGATGAAAAGGGCGTTCAGCTCATGCTCCTTCAGGTAGGCCAGAAGCTCCCGCAGAACCTCCTCCTCATCCGCCGGAATGGGAAGGCGCTCCGTCACGTGGGAGAAGTCCGCCATCTGGCTGGGACCCACCTCGTCACTGATAAAATGCCCCTTCAAAGGATCCTCCTTCTCATACCGGAAGGTGGCAAGCTGGCTGGGCAGCACCAGCGTTTTCCAGTTGGAATGGTATTTGAAAATGTCAAAATAATAGGTATAGCGCCCATCCTCATCGTCCGGCTCCACCATATCGTTGATGGTTTTGATCCGGTTCAGGGAATATTTCATATTATCGGTAACCCCCCGGGTGTAGGCCATGTTCCGGGTCATATCCTCATCCGCCGCCAGGTACATGCGCATCTCAAAGATATACAGCGAAGGATCCTGGGTCTTTTCCGCCTCCTCGATCAAGTGCACCGCCGCCTTGGGGCGCTGCAGATTGGTAGACAGAGGGTAGGTGGTGATCCCGTGCTCCCCCCAGATCATGGGCGCGGCGTAATAGGGATACACCGGGCTGGAGCCTATGAGAATGGCGTCAATGGTATCCTCCGGCTCCGCATAAAAGCCCACAAACCGATCCTTCACATCCCCGTTCGTCCGCAGGGCATAGGTGAGGGAAACCAGTATGGTCACAAATATGAGTATGAAAATAACAGCCTGAAATGCCTGCTTTTTCTGCATCCTTTTCCTCATTCCGGAGCGTAAGCGACACGGCGGCGGGAAATGGCGGATGCTGTTTCCCGTCTGCCATGACAGCTATCTGTGACGCTCCGGCACAAACAGCTGTATGAAGAAGCAGCAATCAGGCTGATTCTTCATACGATTCCTCTCTTCTCCGCCGTCACCGGCTCCTGCATCTGGACAGCAGATACCGCGTCCAGTCCGCATTCACCTTTTCCGGCCGGTAATCCTCCAGAAGCCCGGCGGCCTGGCGGCCCATCCGCTCCGCCCTCTCGGGATCCGCAAGCAGCAGCCTCATCCGCTCCGCCAGCGCCTCCTCGTCCCCAACCGGGATCAGAAAACCGTTCTCGCCATCCCGGATCAGCTCTGCCGGGCCGCCGCAGGGGCAGTCGGTGGAAATGCAGGGCAGCCCCAGGCACATGGCCTCGATCAGCGCGTTGGGCATCCCCTCATGGCCGGAGGCCAGCAGGAACATGCTTCCTGTATAGATTTTATCCGCAATATCCGTCTGTGCGCCGGGCAGGCTCACCCGCCCGGTAAGCCCCAGCTCCTTCACAAGCCCCTTCAGCCGTTCCCGCTGCTCCCCTTCCCCGTAGAGCACCATGGAGGCCTCCGGGAAATCCCCGGCAATCCTGGCAAAAGCGCGGATCATCATTTCCTGATTTTTGTTCCGATCCACTCTGCCCACCGTCAGGATTCGTCCGTCCCGCTTTCCCTCAAACCTTGGTCTGACGAAAGCCGGATTCAGTGGATTTTTGAGGATCACAGCCTTTCTTCTGATCCATCCCGGGAAAAAATCCATCACGGAGCGGGTCTGTACGATCACCCCGGCCGCCAGGCCAAACAGGGTGCGGGCCAGAAAGCGCATGAGGGCAGAGCCGTATTCACTTCCCGGCTCTCCCCGCACGGACACCACCACCGGGATCCGGGTAAACAGGCAGGCCCCCACCGCCATCAGGTTGTTTTTTCCAATAAAAGAAAGCACACAGTCCGGATCCTGTTCCCGGATGATCCGGCGCAGCTTCCGGTAACGGGCCAGGAAATCCCCGATCCGCCCTCCTGCAGCCTCCTCCCCGGTGATCTCGCTGAAAAGGCGCGGAATCCCGTCAGGCAGCTCATATTCATTTTCACACAGATACTGGGTCACCAGCGTAACCCGGATCCCCTGCCTGTGCAGGCAGTCCGCCAGGTTCACCATGACCCTCTCCGCCCCGCCCTTTCTCAGGGCGCTGATGAACAAAAGAATGTGCGTCTCTCTTTTCATAATTTTCCTACATACAGTAATGGCAGTACCACTGCTGGAAGGTGAAAAAGGACCAGGTCACCTTGGAAAAGTTCGCCCCCGTAGCCGGGCCTGCATCCCCTGTTTTCAGATAACCCGTCACCAGGCTTCTCACATAGTCCGCGTCGAAGATCCCCTGTCGCACCAGGAAATCCCGGTCGATATAGGACAAAAGCTGTTCCCTTAAGGGGCCGCGCAGCCATTTATCCAAAGGCACGCCGAAGCCCACCTTGGGCCGGTCCAGAAGCTGCCTTGGGATATAGTCATACGCAATATCCTTTAAAATACGCTTCTTGTTCCCTTTTTCATATTTAAAGCTGTGGGGCAGGCGGAAGGAATACTCCATCACGTCCCGGTCCAGAATGGGACAGCGGCTCTCCAGGGAATATTTCATGGAAGCCCTGTCCACCTTGCACAGGATGTCTCCGGGCAGATAGGTGTCCATATCCAGAAGCATCCGGCGGATCTGCCAGTCGGATACCTGATAGCCGCTCTCCGTCCGGTATTTGCAGGGAAGGCCTTCGCCCAGAACCATCTTCTCTGCCGTATCGATATAGCTGGCTGAGCAGAACTGGGTCTTGGTCTCAGGATCCCGGTTCTGCGCCACCACCTGCACCCGGAAGGGAAGCTTCTTCATCAGATCCGCCTGCTTCAGGCCCGGAAGGGAGCATAAACCATTCACTGCTGCCCCCGCCGGATCCAGCAGCCGGGCCTGGGCCACATTTTCATAAATGTTGTAGCCGCAGTAAAATTCATCCCCTCCGTCCCCGGAAAGAGCCACCGTCACCTTCTGCTTCGCCAGGGAGGACACCAGCATGGTGGCAATCTGGGAGCTGTCCGCAAAGGGCTCATCGTAATACTCAGGAATGCTCTCCACCAGCCGGAACATTTCCTCCTCGTCGATGATCATTTCCGTGTGATCCGTTCCCAGGTAATCGGCCACCGCTTTGGCGTACCCGGCCTCATTGAAGCGCTCCTCGTGGAAGCCTACGGAAAAGGTTTTCACCGGTTCGGAGGAACACTCCTGGGCAATGGCCGTCACCAGGGAGGAATCGTACCCGCCGCTTAAAAAGCTTCCCAGAGGCACATCCGAGATCATGCGGGAGGATACCGACCGCTTCAGAAGCCCCTTCAGCTCCTGCTTTGCCGTATCATAGTCCTTCACCGGAGCCTTCCTGCACGCATGGTACACCTTCTTAATGTCCCAGTATTTCCAGGTGCACACGCGCTCTCCCCCCTGGGGCGCAGAGAAGGCTTCCCGGGAATATCCCGGCCCCTCCGGTATCCCGGTTTTCCCCCGGTTCTCCTTCTCTCCCAGAGAAAAACGGAGCACCGCTCCCGGCTCCAGCTTGTACACATGCTCGAAGATCGTATCCGGCCCGTTGATATACTGCTGATACAGGAAACGGGACAGCACATCGGTGCGGATCCGCCTGGGAAAGCCGGGGCAGGCCATGATGGGCTTCAGCTCCGACGCAAAGACCAGATTGTCCTTCTCCAGCCAGTAGTACAGCGGCTTTTTGCCGATCCGGTCGCGCACCAGATAGACCTCCTGGGTCTTTCTGTCAAAAAGGGCAATGGCGAACATCCCGTTCAGTCTGTCCACACAGGAAATCCCCCATTTCAGATAGGCAGCGATCAGCACCTCCGTATCGCAACTGGAGCGGAAGGGGTAATCTGCAAGCTCCTTTTTCAGCTCCCGGAAATTATAGATCTCGCCGTTGAACACCACGCTCACCCGCCCTGCCTCTGAGGAATGCCAGGCCGCCGAGTGCATGGGCTGATGCCCCAGCTGAGACAGATCCAGAATGGAAAGGCGCCGCTGGGCAAGCCCCACCTGAAAGCCGCCCTGCGCCGGATAGATCTCCTGCCCGCCGTCGTCCGGCCCCCGGTGATACATGGTATCGTTCATCACCCGAAGCTGCTCCTGCGTCATATTCTCCCTGCCGATAAAACCGCATATTCCGCACATAAATAAAACCCTTTCTATGGGGGAAATTTCCCCTGGGAAGATCTTCCCCAGAAAATTTTACCTGGAAAGATTTTCCCCGAAAAACCTTATCACGTCAGAGCATGTTTGAAGTGTTCACTGGCCTGCTGGTAACTACTAACCCTTCTCGCACTCCTCCCTGACCACCGCGAAGTGCTTGCATTCATTATCTATCGTATCCAGAAGCTCCGCATTTCTCTCAGCGATCAGCGTCCTGAAGTTTTCCAGATTGTCGTATCCCTTCTTCGTCCAGGAATAGGGGTGTGTGAGAAGCTGCACCCTGTCATGTCCCAGCAGCGTCTCCCGGTCAGGCACTCCGTAATTCCAGCGGTGCTGGGCGTCGGAAATGTACTTGATATCCAGCTTCATATCCGGCGTCACGTTGTCCGCGAAGGTAAAATACTCGTCCTGATAGGCATTGATAATGCCCGGCAGCTTAATATTTTCCCGCAGAATATCCTTGGAGGGCCTGTGGATGGAAAACTGGGTAATTTCAAAGCCCAGCATCTCCGACAGGACGTTGATCTCAAGCAAAATCTTCTTCCTGATCAGTTCCATATCCGTCAGTCCGTTCAGGGCAAAATGGAGGCCGATCTCGTGGCCTCTTTCATGCATGTACTTGATCATGTCCATGTTGCGCTTGGACAGGATATTGTAGGAATTGTTCGTCCACTGGAAAAAATAGGTGGAGGTAAAGTCCATGGAAAGCTCCAGCTTGGACAGGGCAAAGGCTCTGTCCACGGAAAACTCCACATCATGGCGCATGATGATGAACCGCTCCCTCCCCTGGGCCTGCTTGAAATTGGCCCCCCGGCCGCTTTCCTTGATGATCTGTATGATCTCTTTGTACTCTTTATATGAAAACATGTTATTCTCCATTCCGAAGCGTAAGCGACGGGGCGGTAAGAAACAGCGAATGCGGTTTCTTAGATGCCTGGGGGCTGTTTGTGACGCTTCGGCACAAACAACCGCATATATACGGGCCTTCCCCGTATCCGGCCTTACTGCCCGCCGCACAGCTCCTCGATATAATCCCGCCACTGCTCAAAAATGGCCCTTCCGTTGGCGATCTGCGCCACCTTCCTGGCGTTCCGCCCCATCTCCTGCGCTTCCTTTGGATGCTCGATCAGGTAGCAGATCCCCTCCGCCAGCCTGTCCTCATCCTTGATGGGCACGAGAAGCCCGTTGTATCCGTTCTGCATCACCGTCCTGGGGCCGCCGCAGGGACAGTCGGTGGCCACGATGGGCAGGCCCAGCGCCATGGCCTCCAGAAGCGCATTGGGCAGTCCCTCCCAGTCGGAGGAAAAAGCGTAGACAGCCGCATCCGGAAGCACCTTTTCCAGCTCGTCGCTGGCTCCCATAAGCGTCACGTAGCCGCCCGCCTGTTTTTCCGCGATCAGAGCCTCCAAAAGCTCCTTTGTGCCGTCAAAGGAATCCCCTCCGTAGATTTTCAGTTCATAATCCGGATGCTTTTCATGCACCTTCACAAAAGCCCGGATGAGCATCAGCTGATTTTTGAAATCTACCAGGCGGCCCGACTGCACCACGGTTTTGGTGCGCACGGCGGGCTCCGGTACGCCGATGTATTTGGGATTAATGGGGTTCAGGATGATCCTGGATTTTCTCTGGGTATACGCCGGGAAAAACTCCCGCTGACCCTGGGTCTGGAACACGCAGCCGGCCGCCCTGGGAAACAGCAGGGGGATCTGGATCTTATCCGCCAGGGAATCGTAATGCCCCACCGGATCCGTACGGATGGAAATGATCACCGGAAGCCTGAGCCCTGCCGTGGCCATCAGCGCCCGGTAGTTGGCCTTCTGGGCAAAAGCGATGAGCACGTCCGGCTGTTCCTTTTTCACAAAATCCCTCAGATGAGTGATGCGGCGCAGGATCTTCACAGGCCTGCTGCAGCTTTGATCCTCCCGGGTCAGTCCCACGTGTACACGCCGGATCCCCGGATCTATCTGAAATTCATTCTCTCCAAACCACTCTGTGGCTATGAGCACCTCATAGTCCTCCGCATGGAACTGGCAGGCCAGATTGGTGACGACCCGCTCCGCCCCGCCCTGTTCCAGGCAGTTTAAATGAAACGCGATTCTGCGCATGTAGTTCCTCCCAGTCAACGCAGGACACCCCTGGCACAGTCCCCCGGCCTCAGCCGGACGGCCTTTTGGGCACAGCCCGCGTGAATCAATTTAGTCTACCACAGAAAAAATGGAGATACAAGGGATTTGGAGAAAACTATATCTTCATGCAGTGGCGATGGAAAAAGTATTCGTTTTGTGTTAATATGTGTACACATTATACGTTCTGAAATCGGGTCTGGATGTGAGGAGGAATAAAATGAACACACCTGAGCTTGAAACCCGGCGCCTGATCCTGAGAAAATTTACCAGACACGACATGGCGGCCCTGTACCGGATCTTCGGGAACGAGGAGATCAACCGTTTCCTGCCCTGGTTCCCGCTGCAAAGCATGGAGGAGGCAGAGCGTTTTTACGAGGAAAGATATGCGTCGGAATATGCAGAGGCGCAGGGCTATGCCTACGCGGTCTGCATGAAGGAGGACTCTGTCCCCATCGGTTACATCAACGTGGATATGGGCGAGGCTCACGATCTGGGATATGGCCTGCTGAAGGATTTCTGGCATCAGGGGATCATAACGGAGGCCGGAAGGGCTGTGGTTGGGCAGGTAAAAAAGGATGGGCTTCCTTTTATTACCGCCACCCATGACCGCCTCAATTCCAGAAGCGGCGGCGTGATGCAGAACCTTGGAATGACATACCAGTATTCCTATGAGGAGCTGTGGCAGCCCAAGGATATTCCGGTAACGTTCCGCCTGTATCAGATGAATCTGGACGGACAGTCTGACAGAGTATACCGAAAATACTGGGAGCTCTCTGATGTGCATTTTGTGGAGGCTGTGTCCCGTTAAACGGCGTCTGCTTCCGGGTGATTTCTGCGGTACAGAAGCAGAACCTGCACCTTTATATCCAAAGTGCAGGCTCTGTTTCTGAAAATTTCCTATTTTTCCATGCTGCAACATCCGCACCTGCAGGCCGCATGCTCCGCGGCTTTTTCTGTCCGTCTTCCATTTTCCCTCAAAAGGTTTCCTTCAAACCTGCCCTATCCCTGAAGCCTTCTATCGTATCCGTTTCGATCGCAGCCCTCAGCCACTCCTCCAGGACAGGGACGTCTGTTTCCTCAGAAATACGCGCTCTCAGCCACTCAGGCACGGAAGCCTTCATTTCCAGAGCCAGAAGTACGGACTCCGCTTTTCCTTCCACCCTTCCATCCGTCTTCCCTTTCCTGTATTCTGCCCGGCCAAGTTTTTTCAGTTCCTCTTCTTCATTGTACTCAAAGATCGACACTGCAACCACCTCCGTTCTCTGGTTCCGCAGGAAATCCGCAAGGATCCCTTCCGTAATACATTCCGTTACCGTCCTGTCTACGGCCTCCTCGATTGCTGTTCCTTCGGCCGCATACCTTCTGATCCGCGTCACAAATTCGCTGTACTCCCGCAGTGACCGGCATTTTCCCATAAGCTCCTGATTTTGTCCCTGGTTGATGTTCAGAAAGCGTACCTTTAGCTCAAGCTCCGGCTCCGCACCCTCCTTCCCCTCTCCCATTCTTTCCTCGAACGCGTCCGAAAGCTTCAGGGTAACGTCTTCCGGCGCGTTCGCACTCCCATTATAGAAGGTCACGAAGCGGGGCGCCGGTATTTTTACCAGAGTAGATGCGTACAGCGATTCTTTGTTCACATATTTTCCCAGAAGCCGGGAGATATAGATCAGATCCCTCAGCGGCATGTTCGGGTTCCAGGTGGACTGATGCTCGTAAAGCATCATCTCAGCATCGAGAAGAAAGGATACGTCATTTTTCATATTCATGTAAATAGCGTTCTCCAATGTGGTAACTGTAAGCTGGTCCGGATCCTGATAATCCGTCCCGTTCAGGGCGTTATACAGGGAGAGCAGTTCCTCCTTCCGGCTGTAAAGCATCCGGAATACGGAATCCTTATATGTTCTGTTTGTGTGTATGGCTTCATTCATGGCAGGCTCCTTTCCCGCACAGAGGAAGCACGCATGCCGGCATGAAGCACGCGCAGATTCGACTGAGCGCCGGCGGCAGGAGCGGCATTCTCTTTCTTCGCTCCTGCCTGTTTTCTTATGAGTTACGTCTTTTGGGATTGAAAATCAGCATAGAGTTTCCGAAATGAATGTCAGAATATACAATTGGCGGAGAACCGCCGCAGCCGGACGGCTGCACAGAAAATTTATGCTTATTTGTATCATAGCATCTTCTCAGTATCTGCACAAGAGAAGATTTTCTTAATTTCTGATGTTCCGTTAAATGGAGGCCGCTTGCCCATAATTTCTGCGGTACAGAAGCAGAGCCTGCACCTTTATATCCAAAGTGCAGGCTCTGTTTCTGAAAATTTCCTATTTTTCCATGCTGCAGCATCCGCACCTGCAGGCCGCATGCTCCGCGGCTTTCCCCGGACACATCCCGGAAGCCGGACAGCCGATACATTTCGCTCCGCTTCTTTTGGCCTTCAGAATATAGGCAGCCGCAGCGCCTACAAGCAATACTATGATACCTGTCAGAAGAATATCTGTCATAGCCACCACTCCTTCCCTTTCACTCCTAAGCATGCAGACGATACTGCGCGCTGAATTGTTTTTCTTTTTTCCGTGTTATCACAATCAGTATGAAAGCAAATACAGCCACTGCAGCCAGCCCCGGAGCAAAACCGCTTCCGGGTGCTCCCGTTGCTGCCAGTGTTCCCAGCTGGTATACGAAAAACGCGACTGTATAGCCTGTGCACAGCTGAAGCAGGATTCCTCCCCACAGCCACTTTTTATCCTGCATTTCCGAATTCATGGCTCCCAGCGCCGCAAAGCAGGGCGGTGTGAAAAGATTGAACATCAGATAAGCGAGAGCCGCCGCCCTGGTCAGTCCCATAACCATCGCCACTTCGTTTGCACCGCCAACCAAAGCCAGCTCCTCTGTATCAATAAAATTGGTCAGCCCATACACAACGGCCAGCGTACCAACCACATTTTCCTTTGCAATAAAACCTGTAATCGCCGCTGCCGCAAGCTGCCAGACGCCAAATCCAAGGGGGATCAACAGGATTGCAAATGGAGAGGCGATGGAGGCCAGGATGGAGGTGCTTTCCATTCCTTCCTCCACCGTCTGGAGCTGCCAGTCAAAGCCCTGCATGATCTGCACGACCGTATTGCATACCAGAATAATGGTTCCCGCTTTCACGATATAGGCCTTACCGCGCGAAAGCATGGAGAGTGCCGCGCGCTTCAGGCTGGGAAATTTATATTCCGGAAGCTCAATAATAAAAAAGGATTTGCGGAATTTATATCCCGTGATCTTTTTTACCAGCAAAGCGCCCAGGAAGATCAGCACGATACCAGCCAGATACATGGCCGGGCCGACCCAGGGAGCGTCCGCAAAGAACGCCCCTGCAAACAGCGCAATTACGGGAAGCTTTGCCCCGCACGGCATAAACGGAGTCAGCATGGCCGTGGCGCGCCTTTCTCTTTCGTTCCGGATGGTGCGGCAGGCCATGATTCCCGGAATGGCGCATCCGGTCCCAATCACCATCGGGATAACCGACTTTCCGGAAAGGCCGACTCTCTTGAAGATCGGATCCAGCACCACAGCAGCGCGGGCCATGTATCCGCAGTCCTCCAGAAGCGCGATCAGGAAATACATCACCATTACCAGGGGGAGGAATCCTACGACAGCACCCACTCCTCCAATAATGCCGTCCACCAGAAGCGCCTGCAGGAACGGGTCTGCATCCGCAGCCAGGCCTGCCGCCCAGCCCTGAAAGGCTTCTATCCAGCCGGCCAGCCAGTCGGCGATCCATGTGCCCACTGTAGACTGGGATATGTAAAATACGCCGAACATGACAGCCGCAAAAACAGGGATCCCAATATATTTATTGGTAAGCACGGAATCCAGCTTGTCCTGTTTGTTTTTATCCTTCACATAAACCGTTCTTTTCTCTACCACTTTCACGATTCCGTTTACAAATTCATACCGCTTCCTGTCCGCCGCTTCCACTGCCGCTTTATCCTGCATATCAATATCCGCCTGTATGTAGGGGGGCTTCTGCCCGCAGCCTTTTAATGAAGCCGCCTGATCTATCGCATCCTTCAGGCCGCTGTGGCCGGATGAGGTAGATATCGTCTGAATAACGGGGCAACCCAGCTTCTGCGCCAGCTTCTTTACGTCAATTTCTATTTTTTCTTCTTTGTAATATCGCTTTTGTTAAGGGCAACCACTACCGGAATCCCCAGCTCCAAAAGCTGAGTCGTGAAAAACAGGCTTCTGCTCAGATTAGTGGCATCCACAATATTGATGATTACATCCGGGTTTTCGTTTTTGATATAGCTGCTGGTTATGCTTTCCTCCGAGGTGAAGGGGGACATGGAATAAGCGCCCGGCAGATCCACCACGATCAATTCTTCATTCCCGTCAAAATATCCTTTCCTGATCGGGCTTTCCTTTCTTTCCACCGTAACGCCCGCCCAGTTTCCAACACGCTCATTTCTTCCTGTGAGCGCATTATACATGGTGGTTTTCCCGCTGTTGGGATTTCCTGTCAACGCAATTCTCATTCTTTTCGTCTCCTCCTTCATCTCATTAGATTAGTATTAACTAACCTATTCTCTAAAAAAATAGTGACCGCAATCACTGTTTTATATTGAAATAGCCTGGGCTAAATCAGTATCCATATTATATCTGGCATCCTTAATGGATACCACGTATCCGCCCTTTCGGTGCGCAATCACGGTGACCGGTTCTCCGCTGTAGCATCCCAGTGAAAACAGAAACGCATTCAGCTCTTCGTCGTCTGTAATCACCTCTTTTACAATATACTCTTCCCCTTCCCTGGCCTCTGATAGCTTCATAAGTCTCCAATACGCTCCATTCTTTTTCTATTCCGTTGTCTGATCCATATTACAGGAATCAAGTTACCCATTTCTTACTTTAGTTAGTCTAAGCTAAATCATTTGTTTTGTCAACCTGTTTCTTCATTTTTTTGTAACAATTCAGCCATATCGGTTTGTTCGGTCAAAATCATGCCCGCATGGTTTTGACCGTGCATACCGATCTGAGCTGATGCGCCGCAAAAGAAG
>CAUWLJ010000023.1:0-39313 GCA_963559585.1 uncultured Eisenbergiella sp.
TCCCACAAATTGGGACGCACATCTGGCAGAAAGCAATTTTCAAACACGCTCTAGCATGTAAAACGATAAATCAGGGTAGTAATTATTCAGGGTAGTAATTATAAAGAAAGTCTTATATAATAAAGGAGACGGGCCAAACCGCCCGAAAGGAGGATAAAATCATGGAAAAGAGAAAACTGGACAAGCTGGGGATTGAGACTTCGCTGCTTGGCTTCGGCTGCATGCGCTTCCCCACCACGGCCGAGGGCAAAATTGACGAGCCTGAGGCGGAGAGAATGCTGGATGCGGCCATTGCCTCCGGCGTAAACTACATTGATACGGCCTACCCTTATCACAATGGGGAAAGTGAGCTGGTGGTGGGCAGAGCACTGAAAAAGTATGACAGAAGCTCCTTTTTCCTGGCAACCAAGCTGCCGCTGTGGGCAGTGGAGAGCGTGGAGGATGCGGAGAGGATTTTCCAGGAACAGCTTTCCAAGCTGCAGACCGACTACATAGACTTCTATCTGCTCCATGCCGTCAATAAGGAAAAATGGGAGCGCATGAAGGAGCTGGGCGTGGTGGAGTACTGCGCGAAGCTGAAGGAGGAAGGGAAGATCCGCTATTACGGCTTCTCCTTCCACGATGATTATGAGGTGTTTGAGGAAATCTTAAACTACCGCGACTGGGATTTCTGCCAGATCCAGTATAACTACATGGATACTCAGGAGCAGGCAGGGGATAAGGGCTATGCTCTGACCGAGAAGAAGGGCGTTCCGCTTGTGATTATGGAGCCTGTGAAGGGCGGAAGTCTGGCTAATTTCTCCGAGGACATCAACGACAGGTTCCATAAGCTGGATCCTGAAGCCAGCGTTGCGTCCTTTGCCCTGCGCTGGGTGGGAAGCCATCCCAATGTGAAGGTGATCTTAAGCGGTATGTCCACCATGGGACAGGTGGAGGACAACCTGAAGACCTTTACCGATTTTAAGCCTCTGACCCAGGCGGAGGAAGCGGAAATACAGGATATTGTGAAGGAGCTTCGCTCCCGCGTCCAGAACGGCTGCACAGGCTGCCGCTACTGTATGCCCTGCCCTGCGGGCGTTAATATCCCCGGCAATTTCAGGGTATGGAACAACTACCACATGTACCGCACCTACGATCATGTGAAGCGTGCCTGGGAGGTGGATCTGAAGGATGAGGAGAAGGCCAAGAACTGTATCAAGTGCGGCAAATGCGAGACCCTCTGCCCTCAGAAGCTGCCCATCAGAGACAACCTGGTATCCGTTCAGCGTGACATGGACGAGAAGATCTTTCAGTAAACGATATGGGAAAGCGGAGTAACGGTTCCGCTTTTCCGTTACAGAGCAGAACATGGAAAAAGCATATAAGCTTGAATTTGCAAATGAACAGACCGGCTCCCTTGTGGTGAACTGCTGCGGCTGCTCCAAAACGGAGCCACAGCACAGCTTCGGCCCGGCCTTAAAGCCTCATTACATGATCCACTATGTGATGAGCGGCAGGGGGATCTTCCGCACAGGGGGCAGGGAGTATCCGCTGGAGGCGGGAAGCGGCTTCCTGATCACTCCGGGGGAGCTGGCCTTTTACCAGTCGGACGACAGGGAGCCCTGGACCTATGTGTGGGTGGGATTTTCGGGGAGCGGCGCGGCGGATTTTATTTCCTATATGGGACTGTCCGTGCGTCATCCTATTTTTCGTTCGGAACGGTCGGAGGAGCTGTACGGGAGCGTGCGGGACATGATGGAGCACAATACCTGCGGGCCTGCCAATGAGCTGCGCAGGAACGGGCAGCTCCAGATCTTCCTGTCGCTGATCGCCGAGAATGCCAGACATCAGGAGCGGGCGGAGGAGAACCGGGCGAATCAGTATGTGGAGCGTGCCGTGGAATTTATCCGGCGCAATTACTGTGATCCGGTGAAGGTGACGGACGTGGCGGACTACGTGTGCATCAACAGAAGCTACCTCTATACCCTGTTTGAGCGTTCCATGGGCATGTCCCCCCGGCAGTTTCTGGCGAATTGCCGGATCACCAGGGCGGCGGAGCTGCTGGCGGTGACCCAGCTCTCTGTGGAGAGCATCGCCCTCTCCTGCGGCTACAACGATCCACTGGTATTCACCAAGGCATTTAAACAGATGAAAGGAATCTCCCCATCTGCCTACCGGGTTCAGATGAAGAAGGGGGGAGACCGCAGAAACAGAGAAAACCTGAAGCAGGTGGAGGATTTCATCGGCAAGGCAGGAAAATAAAAAAGTTAACATTTTGACAGCTGCCTGCAACATATTCCTTCTTGCCTGCGGCTGTCTTTTGTTATATGATAAATTCAGAAACAAACGGCTGGTTACTGCTTCCGGCAGCGGCATAACCACATTTTTTCAAAAAAGGAGAAGGTACAATGAAAGAAAAAATTCTTCAGAAGTTCGCCGAGATCTTTGGGGATGGGGAAGGGGTAAAAACCTATTTTGCACCCGGACGCGTGAATCTGATCGGGGAGCACACGGATTACAATGGAGGCCATGTTTTCCCCTGCGCCCTGACCATCGGAACCTATGGGGCAGCCAGGAAAAGGGAGGACAGGAAGCTGCGCTTCTATTCCATGAATTTTGAGCAGCTGGGCGTGCTGGAGAGCAGCCTGGATGGTCTGAAGCCGGAGAAGGAAGCGGACTGGACGAACTATCCCAAGGGCGTGATGTGGGCGTTTGGGGAGAGAGGCTTCCAGATCCCTTACGGTATGGATCTGCTTCTGTTCGGCAACATTCCCAACGGCTCCGGCCTGTCCTCCTCCGCCTCCGTTGAGGTGCTCACCGGCTTCATCCTGCGGGATATGTTCGGTTTTGACGTGACCAATCAGGACCTGGCCCTGATCGGACAGTTCTCCGAGAACAATTTCAACGGTGTAAACTGCGGCATCATGGATCAGTTCGCCATTGCCATGGGCAGAAAGGATCACGCCATCTTCCTGGATACGGCAGACCTAAGCTTTGAGTACGCCCCCATCCATCTGGAGGGAGCCAAGATCGTGATCGCCTGCAGCAACAAGAAGCGCGGGCTGGGCGATTCCAAGTACAACGAGAGAAGAAGCGAGTGCGAGACTGCCCTGGCCGAGATCCAGGAGGTGGTTGGTATCAATTCCCTGGGCGACCTGACCGAGGAGCAGTTTGAGCAGTACAAGAGCGCCGTCAAGGATGAGATCCGCGTAAAGAGGGCGAAGCATGCGGTATACGAGAACCAGCGTACCATCAAGGCGGTGCAGGCCCTGAAGGAGAACGACATTGCCCTGTTCGGACAGCTGATGAACGCTTCCCATGTATCCCTGCGGGACGACTATGAGGTGACGGGCATCGAGCTGGATACTCTGGTGGAGGAAGCCTGGAAGGTGGACGGTGTGATCGGCTCCCGTATGACCGGGGCAGGCTTCGGCGGTTGTACGGTGAGCATCGTGAAGGACGGCTCCATCGACGCCTTTATCGAGAAGGTGGGAGCAGAATATCTGAAAAAGATCGGCTACGCGGCAGATTTCTACGTGGTGGAGATCGGAGATGGCCCCCGCGTGATCTGAGGAAAGAATGGAGCTTCGTATGAAAAAGAACGCTCTGCTGTGGATGCGCACCCGTGCGGGAGGCAGATATTGCCTGACGGCAATCGCGCTCGGCGCGGGTGTGCGTCAAGACGCACACTTTTTTACACGGCTATTTGCGCAGGAGCGTCACAAATAGCTCTGAGGGAAGAAGAAAAATTGCATTTGCAATTATTCTTCGCCCCGTCGCTTACGCTCCGGAATGGGGAATAAAATGATTCAGAAGAGTATCAGAGAACTGGTAAGATACGGGCTTGCCACAGGGCTGGTGGAGCCGGAGGATACGATCTATACGGTCAACCGTCTGTTGGAGCTGTTTGGACTGGACGAGCCGGAGGATGATGCGCCCATCACGGCAGGAGAGCAGGATGAGGCGGAGCTTGTGGATAAGCTGGAAGGGATCCTGAAGGACATGCTGGACTATGCGGCGCAAAACGGCCTGCTGGAGGATGACAGCGTGGTTTACAGGGATCTGTTTGACACGAAGATCATGAGCGTCCTGGTGGCCCGTCCCAGCGAGATCATTCGGAAGTTTAACGGATATTATGAGCAGTCCCCCCAGGCGGCTACGGAATATTTTTACAAATTCAGCCAGGATACGGACTATATCAGGCGCTACCGCGTATGCCGCGACCAGAAGTGGGTGACAAAGACGAAATACGGCGATCTGGACATCACCATCAACCTGTCCAAGCCGGAGAAGGATCCCAAGGCCATTGCGGCGGCCAAGACGGCGAAGCAGAGCGGCTATCCCAAGTGCCAGCTCTGTGTGGAGAACGAGGGCTATGCGGGCCGTGTGAACCATCCGGCCAGGCAGAACCACAGGATTATCCCCATCACCATCAACGGAGGGAAGTGGGGATTCCAGTATTCTCCTTATGTGTATTACAATGAGCACTGCATCGTATTCAATGCGGAGCATACGCCCATGAAGATCGAGCATGCCACCTTTGTGAAGCTGTTCGACTTTGTGAAGCTGTTTCCTCATTATATGCTGGGCTCCAATGCGGATCTGCCCATCGTGGGAGGCTCCATTTTAAGCCATGATCATTTCCAGGGCGGCCATTATGAGTTTCCCATGGCAAAGGCCGGAATTGACCGCAGCTTTACCGTGAAGGGCTTTGAGGACGTGAATGCAGGAATCGTGAACTGGCCTATGTCGGTAATCCGCCTGAACGGCCCCGACAGCGGCAGGATCATTGCCCTGGCGGACGTGATCCTGGAAAAATGGCGCGGCTACACGGACGAGGCGGCTTTCGTCTATGCGGAAACGGACGGAGAGCCCCACAACACCATCACCCCCATTGCCAGAAAGCGGGGCGGTAACTACGAGCTGGATCTGGTGCTGCGCAACAACATCACAACCCAGGAACACCCTCTGGGCGTGTACCATCCTCATGCGAAGCTGCACCATATCAAGAAGGAAAACATCGGCCTGATCGAGGTAATGGGCCTGGCGGTTCTGCCTTCCCGTCTGGACGGAGAAATGGCAAAGCTGGAGAGGGCTATCCTGTCAGGGGCCGACCTTCGCGGCGACGAGACGCTTGCCAAGCATGCGGACTGGGTGGAGGAATTCCTTCCCGGATATGAGAACGTGAACGCCGGCAATATCCACGGAATCGTGCAGCAGGAGATCGGAAAGGTCTTTATGGAGGTTCTGGAGGATGCGGGCGTGTACAAGAGAACGGAGGAAGGACAGAAGGCGTTTGACCGGTTTGTGGCAGCGCTGTAGAGGGCTGGCCGGACAGGTTTACCTTTATCCTTGAAAGCTGCTGAAGGTAAAACCATAAACAGTAAGAAAAAAGGCTGGCTGATGAGGCCGGCCTTTTCCGTCCGCTGCACCGCTGTCTGCTCTTACGGCGGTCTGTTTGAGACGAAGCCGGGGCAGAAGGTCGAAACGCCCGCAGGGCGGGCTGAACGGGACTCCTTCATTTCGCCTGTGCAAAAGCATAGGCCTGTCCGATCCAGGCAAACAGCTCATCGTCCAGATCGGAGGGACTGCTGATGATGAAATGTACTGTCCACCGCCCCGGATACGGCTCCGTCTGGGCTGCCGCGCGGCCGGACTCCAGCGGCTCCCGCAGTCCCAGCGTCAGTACGAAATAAGCTTCCGGCAGCTCGGCCCTCTTTTTTACCTTCAGAAAGGATACGCAGGCGTAGAGATGCCGGTTATAGAAGGAAATCTGAGATTTCTGCACCTTGATTTTGGTTTCCGGAAAGCGGGAAAGCAGCTTTTCGCAGAAGCTTTCATATAAAGGATAGGTTTCCGGGTGTGGATCAAAAAAACGCAGTGTATCCTGTAAAATATTGTCCATTTATGCCTCCTGAAGCGTTTCCGGCTTTGGCAGCTTCTTTACAGATGTTAAAAACTCTAAAAATTCTTAGCATAATCAATGCGGTATGAAACAGCCTTTGCCAGTGCTTCTAACTCATTCCATTTATCAATTTTGCAAGGAAACAGAACATAAGAATCACTCTCTATGTCAATCCCTGCCAGGCACATACCAAATGATTTCCATTCGTCATCAATTATCGCGCTCCATTCACTAATGTCCCCATTACGATCAAACCATTTTGGCTTTAAGGGTAATGTATGCTCCTTTGTTCCTTTTAACTCTCCTACAAAATATAAGAAATCATCTAATTCATCTTTCCAGTCCCGTTCGCACACATACAGATTTTCCGCTAAAATATCTACGACAGCTATTCGTTGAAGCTCTCTTAATGGCAAATCGTCAAATTTTTCTATTCCTCTTTCAGAAAAAGTATCCGTATATTCCTTGAAATATGATTTCGTATCCCTCAAGCAGCCCTTTACTTTCTCAAGCACTGAACTGTCATTTTCTGAAATTATAGCAGTAATTGCCTGTATTGCCACTTCTGCGGCCGCATCCTCTTTTGCAGGATTTATCGTAGAATCAGGACTTGATTTTTTGTTATTTTTTCTGAATATGTCAAATAATCTCATTTTTACCTCACTTAAACTTTTCTTTCAATTTTGCTCAGGATTCTAATTGATCTTATCAGATTTAAGGTATCATATTTTTCTGCCTATGTATAGTGAAATTACTGTTTGCTGCGGACTTGCCAGCAGGCGGGAACCGGTGCTAAAATGTACGAAATAACTGGATGCAGGCAGTTCCGGCGGCAGATGAAACCCTGTATTGGCGTATGCTCCTGCCGCCATTGTCTGTATTCCGAAATGAGGAGAGCCATGAAATTTTTGCTTACCGCAGTCAATGCCAAATACATCCACTCCAATCCTGCCATTTACAGCCTGCGCGCTTACTGTGAAAAGCAGGATCCAAAGGCGGCGGAAGGGATTGAACTTGCCGAATACACCATCAACCAGCCGCGCCAGGCTATACTGGCTGATATTTACAGAAAAAAGCCGGATGTGATCGCCTTTTCCTGCTATATCTGGAACTGGAGCCTGATCCGTTCTCTCACCGGGGAGCTGTCCAAGCTCCTTCCCGGCGTGCCCATCTGGCTGGGCGGGCCGGAGGTTTCCTACGACGCGGAGCAGACGCTGGCGGGACTGCCCCGCGTGACCGGAGTGATGGTGGGAGAGGGAGAGCAGACCTGCCTGGAGCTGGTCAGATATTATGGTCAGAGAGCGTCAACGTCAGCGGATAAGGCGGCAAATGGCCGCTGGAGAGCTTCCGGAAGCAGGGAAGTTCACGAGGCAGGTGCGGAAAACGGTTTGGCCCGCGGGACAGATGGGGGAAACGGTTTAGCCTGCGTGACAGGCGGGGAGAGCGGTTTAGCCTGCGGGACAGATGGAGAGGCCAGCCTGGTCCGGATCCCGGGAATCGTGTACAGGGAAGTAAACATAGCCGAAACCACAGACGAAATCACAGGAGGAACGGCAGAGGAGATCCGGCGCACAGCCCCCAGGCCTCTCACGGACATCAGCGGGCTTCCTTTTTTCTATGATGAAAAAAGCATGGAGGATTTTCATGACCGCATCATCTACTACGAATCCAGCCGGGGCTGTCCCTATCGCTGCAGCTATTGCCTGTCCTCCATTGACAAGACGGTGCGGCTGCGGGAGCTGGAGCTGGTGAAGCGGGAGCTGCAGTTTTTTCTGGATCAGAGGGTGCCTCAGGTGAAATTCGTGGATCGTACCTTTAACTGTAACCACAGGCATGCCATGGAAATCTGGCGTTATCTGGCGGAGCATGACAACGGAATCACCAACTTCCATTTTGAGATTGCCGCCGATATTCTTACGGAAGAAGAGCTTTCCCTGCTGGAGGGGCTGCGCCCCGGCCTGGTACAGCTGGAGATCGGCGTGCAGTCCACCAACCCGGATACGATCCAAGAGATCCGCAGGGTGATGGACTGGGAGCGCCTGAAAAGAGTGGTGGCGCGCCTGCAGAGGGGCAGGAACATCCATCTCCACCTGGATCTGATCGCAGGACTGCCCTTTGAGGATCTGGACAGCTTCCGCCGTTCCTTTAATGATGTGTACGCCTGCCGCCCGGAGCAGCTCCAGCTTGGCTTCCTGAAGGTGCTGAAGGGCTCCTACATGCACGAGATGGCGAAGGAGTACGGGATCGTGTACACGGATGAACCGCCCTACGAGGTGCTTTTTACCAGATGGCTGCCCTATGAGCATGTGCTGGTGCTGAAGCAGGTGGAGGAAATGGTGGAAAGCTTTTACAACAGCGGGCAGTTTACCTATGCCCTGCCCCTGCTGGAAAGCCGTTTCCCATCCCCCTTCCATATGTACCGGGCGCTGGCGGACTTCTATGAGGAACAGGGCCTTTTTGTGAAAAGTCCTTCCCGCCTTCACCGCTATGAGACGCTGATGGATTTTGCGCTGGAGGTGGAAAAAGGAGACAGGCTGTGTACAAGTCAGCCGGAAAAGGATCCGGATGTGGATAAGGCAGGCGGCTGGGAAGCCCTGTTCCGCCAGCTCCTTACACTGGATCTGTACCTTCGGGAAAATGTGAAAAACAGGCCGGCTTTTGCCCTTCCCCTGCCTGCGGGAAGGCAGATCCGAGAGCAGATCAGCGCATTTTACAGGCGGGAGGAGCAGAAGCCTTCTGTTTTAAAGGAATACGCGGAGGCGGGATATGATTCCAGGCAGATGGAGAGGATGACCCACCTGGAATACTTTACGTTTCCCAGTCAGATGCTGAAAGGGGCGTGGATGCCGCAGGAAGCACTTTGCAGGCCGGCAGAGCCGCAGGAGGGCTTCTGGCTTCTGTTTGACTATCACAGAAGGGATCCGCTTACCCAAAATGCCAGGGTGATTGTGCCGGAAGGCTTCTGAAAGCTGCTGGAACGGCATAAGAAATGAGGAGTATGCAGGAAAGAGCTGCGGTCTTTCACGCTGAGATCAGAAAGCTTTTGACGCCGCCGAAGCCTGAAATGCTCCGGTATGGAGGAAAATATGGATCAGCCGATACGGGATTACGTCTGTGTGGATCTGGAAACCACCGGACTACATCCAAAATACGATAAGATAATTGAGATAGGCGCGGTGAAGGTGCGGGGCGGGCAGGAGACTACTGCTTTTTCCACCCTCGTAAATCCGGGCCGGGCACTTTCGGAGCACACGCGGGAGCTTACAGGGATCAGAGACGATCAGCTGCAGGGCGCACCTTTGATCGGCCAGGCGCTCCCGGAATTTCTGGCTTTCACGGAGGGACTGCCCCTGCTGGGGCACAGCCTGCTTTTTGATTATTCTTTTCTCAAAAAGGCGGCCGTCAACGAGGGGCTTTCCTTTGAGGCCTGCGGAATGGATACGCTGAAGCTGTCCCGGAAATTTCTGGCGGAGCTTGAAAGCCGGAACCTGGGCTTTCTGTGCCGCCATTTCCAGATTCCCCACACCGCGCACCGGGCACTGGGGGACGCCCGGGCCACGAGCAGGCTGTATGAGCTTCTGTGCGGGCGTTTTTTCACACCGGAGCAGGCGAAGGAGTTTGAGCCAAGGCCTTTGATCTATCAGGTGAAAAAGGAGCAGCCCGCCAGCAGGGGGCAGAAGGAGAGGCTGTACCGCCTGGCCGCCGACCGGGGGATCGAGCTGGGAGTGGAGGTGGAAATGCTCACCAGGAACGAGGCGAGCCGCCTGGCAGACCGGATACGGGCAGGCTGGATGGGAGAGCAGGGAAGCTCATAGACGGGTTCTCCCTGTATTGCAAAAAGGAAGCCTATCCTTTATAATAAGGGCTTGAACAAGGAAACACAGACTGCATATATTTGGAGGAACGGATCATGCTTAATCCATATAACAAAAAATCAAAAAAGATCATATCGTCTGTCATCATCATTGTACTGGTGCTGGCGATGGTGATTCCTACCCTGCTGTATATCCTGTAGGCTGGCATGCGGAGGCGGAAAGGTATGGAACGGAAAATGAAGCAGATTCAGAAAAATTGGTTCTGGAAAATGGTACTGACGCTGGTGCTTCTGGCGGGGCCTCTCATGGCCGGGATGGAAGCGCAGGCCCAGGCCAGACCGGACGATACGATCATGGAGGGCGTTTACGCAGGAGAGGTTTCCCTCGCAGGAATGACCCGCGACCAGGCTTCTGCAGCGGTTCAGGCCTATGTGGATTCCCTGGCGGAGAGCGTAATCACATTGAAGGCGGCAGACGGAAGCGCAGTGACAGTGACTGCGGGGGAGCTGGGGCTTGCCTGGGCGAACCCGGAGCTGGTGGAGGATGCGGTGAACCTTGGAAAGAAGGGGAACGTGGTAGCCAGGTACAAGGCGCTGAAGGATCTGGCCCATCAGAATCAGGTGTATGACATTGCCTTTGACTTCAATCAGGATGCCATTGCGTCCGTGGTGGAGAATCAGTGCGCGCAGTTCAATGTGGAGGCCGTGGAGGCCCATCTGAACCGTGTGGACGGTAAATTTGTGATCGAGGAAGGACAGACGGGTATCGTTGTGGAAAACGAAGCCTCCAAGGCGGCGGTGTACGAGTACCTTACCACCCAGTGGAAGGGAGGAGACGGCTCCGTAGATCTGGTTGTGACCCAGGACGTACCCAAGGGGAATGCGGAGGATCTGGCCCTGGTAAAGGATGTGCTGGGAACCTTTACTACCAGCTATTCTTCTTCCGGAAAGGACAGAAGCGCCAACGTGGCCAACGGAGCCAGGCTGATCAACGGCACGACCGTTTATCCGGGAGAGACCTTTTCCACGTATGAGAAGGTCAGCCCTTTTACCCAGGATAACGGCTATTATATGGCGGGCTCCTACCTGAACGGCCAGGTGGTGGACAGCATCGGCGGCGGTATCTGCCAGGTATCCACCACGCTGTACAACGCGGTTTTGAAGGCGGAGCTTCAGGTGGAGGAGCGGCACAACCACTCCATGATCGTGGGATATGTGAAGCCCTCCATGGATGCTGCTATTGCGGAATCGGCTGGCAAGGATTTTACATTTGTCAACAACACGGATTATCCCATTTATATTGAAGGCTCTACCAACAATAAAAACATCACCTTCACCATTTACGGCGTGGAGACAAGGGATCCTGATCGGGTGGTGACCTATGAGAGCGAGGTGCTGGAGACGATCCATCCTGACTCGGAGACCATCATTCAGACGGAATCACAGCCGATCGGCTTTGTGAGCGTACAGTCCGCCCACATTGGCTATAAGGCCAGATTGTGGAAGGTGGTGACAGAGAACGGTAAGGAGGTCAGCCGCGAGCAGATCAACAGCAGCAGCTACAAGATGACCCCCCGCACCGCTACGGTGGGCGTATCCACCAACGATCCCAACGCCTATAACGAGCTGCAGGCAGCCATTGCCACAGGCAGCATCGACCATGTG
The DNA here is from genome assembly GCA_963559585.1 of uncultured Eisenbergiella sp. Lineage (GTDB taxonomy): Bacteria > Bacillota > Clostridia > Lachnospirales > Lachnospiraceae > Eisenbergiella. Next base: position 11,364 of record CAUWLJ010000023.1, read on the forward strand.
AAGGGAGTGGCGGCAGCGTTGAAAAACGGCCAGACCACGGCTCCCCAGCAGCCCGCCATAGATCCTGCGCTTGCCGCGCTTCTGGCTGGCAAGACACCGGAGGAGCAGGCTATTCTGATCCAGCAGTATAATGAGCAGCTCGCGGCACAGCAGCAGGCAGGGCAGTAAGAGGAAGCATGAAAATCGGTAAAATATCAGAAACTGTTTTAAAGCGCTCTGTTTTAAAGCAGCTGACAAACAGAAGAAATGAAGTAAGGCTTGGCGCAGTCCCGGGAGAGGACTGCGCTGTTTTGGCGTTTGAAAGCGGGGAACAGACGCTGGTTTCCACACAGTCGGCAGAGGACTGGCGGATGGAAGCTTCGGCAGACCGGGAGAAAGAAGCTGCGGCAGGGCCTCAGTCAGACTGCGTGAAAGAATACGCGGCGGTCTGTGCGCAGGGAGCGGCTGTGAGTACAGGAAGGGACGCAGTGCTGTATGGGCTTCACCGGGCACTGAACAATATAGCGGCGGAGGGCGGGAAGCCTGTGGCAGTGTTCCTTTCCCTCCTGCTCCCACCCTCCTTTGAAGAAAGGGGGCTGAAGGCCATGATGGTCCAGGCAGAGGAGGTCTGCGCCGCCCTGGGCGTTCAGATCGCAGGAGGCCATACGGCGGTAACGGACGCGGTGTGCCGTCCGGCAGCGACGGTAACTGCCGTTGGGAAAGCGGTGCCGGAGTGGATCCTTCCCACCGGAGGTGCCCGGCCCGGTGCCGATCTGGTGGTGACCAAATGGGTAGCGCTGGAGGGGACTGCCGTGGCGGCGAAGGAGAAGGAGGCGGAGCTTTTGAAACGTTTTCCCGCTTACCTGGTGGAGGAGGCGAAGGGCTTTGACCGGTATTTGTCCATTCTCCCTGAGGCGGGGATCGTATCTGCGGCAGAGGCCGTATCCGGCGGCATGGCGGGCGCTGCCGGAAGTGAGAGGGAGGCCAAAGCATCGGCCGCTGCCGGAAGTGAGAGAGAGGGCAAAGCATCGGCCGCTGCCGAAGGCGTGAGAGAGGGCAAAGCGGCAGACTTCGCTCAGGCGGCAGGAGCGTATCCTCCGGCCTTCCGGGTTCAGGCCATGACGGATGTGAGCGAGGGCGGAATTTTTGCCGCTCTGTGGAAGCTGGCGGAGGCTTCGGGAGTGGGCCTTGAGGTGGATCTGAAAAAGCTTCCCATCCGGCAGGAGACGGTGGAAATCTGTAATTTCCTGGATCTGAACCCATACGGACTGGCGTCGTCGGGAAGCCTGCTGATCGCGGCAAAGGACGGTGCCGGGCTGGCGGGACTGCTTGAGAGGAACGGTATTCCGGCCTGCGTGGTGGGCAGAACCACAGAAGGAAACGACCGGATCCTGCGAAACGGAGAGGAGAAACGCTTCCTGGAGCCCGGAAAGCCGGATGAACGATACCGGATTGGGACTGCTTCAGAGCAGGAGCGGCCCTTATAAGGGACTTTATGCCCTGGAAAACCTGAAGCCTGCCATCGGCCGGCCGATTTTGCAACGAAGCTGAAACAGGAAAAGCGGGAGGAAAAAGCAGAATGAATATCGTACTTCACCAGCCGGAGATCCCCCAGAATACGGGAAACATCGGACGAACCTGTGTGGCCGCAGGAGCCGTCCTTCACCTGATCGAGCCTCTGGGCTTCCAGCTGGGAGAAAAGGAGCTGCGCCGGGCGGGAATGGATTATTGGAAGAAGCTGGATGTGCGCCGTTACGTGAATTTTGAGGAATTTGCAGAAAAAAACATGACCGCCAATCCGAAAGCCAGGCTCTGGCTGGCAACCACCAAGGCCAGAAAAGTATATACAGAGGCGGATTTCGGCCCGGACGACTACATCATGTTCGGCAAGGAAAGCGCCGGAATCCCGGAGGAAATCCTGGTGGAGCATGAGGAGGGCTGCATCCGCATCCCCATGCTGGATGAGATCCGCTCCCTGAACCTGAGCAATTCCGTGGCGATTGTGCTGTACGAGGCCCTGCGCCAGAACAATTTTGCGGGGATGCTGATGGAGGGAGAGCTGCACCGCCTGCACTGGAAGGAGTAAGCTTGGCCACGGTTCGTCCTGAATGAACCGTTTCCCGCTGATTCCCGCGCAGGCTTGACTTGTATAAAAACAGCTTTCGTGGGAAAAGCTATCTGCGTAGAGAAAAGGAGGTAGCTTAAAATGGGAAACAGAGCTCTTGATTATACCGCACTTGTGATCGCGGTCATCGGCGCCGTCAACTGGGGGCTGATCGGCCTGTTCCGCCTGGATCTGGTCGCGTTGATTTTTGGCCAGATGAGCTGGTTATCCAGAATCGTCTACATTGTGGTCGGTCTGTGCGGCATCTATCTGCTCACCTTTTTCGGAAGGGTGGGAAGCGGCCGCGAAGCCTGACGGCGGAAGCGGAATAGAAAATATACTGCAGCGGAAGCGGCATGGCCTGAAGGGCTGTGCCGTTTCTGTATGGTACGGGAGATAGCGGCGTATTGATCCATGGAAAGAAAAATAAGCATGATCATTCTTTCGATGGTTCCGATATATCTTCCGGCCCTGCGGTCAGCTTTAATGACTGTATGGTCTCCCCTGGGTTTATAATTACTTAAAAAGTTTTGTATCATAAGGTTAACCGGCTTGTGGATAAGGAGGAGAGACAGGATCCATCTGACAACAACTTCTGCATTATAGTGAAATGAGTTCAGAAATTCAGAGGCGATTCTTGTTGGATAAATGATGTGGTGCTGCTTCGCCAGAATAAATGCGATCAGGAAAAGGCCGATGATATGGAGACCTTGGTCGAATATAAATAGATTTCCATCGTTCTTTTTTCGGGCTTGTAACAGAAGGATATACTTGATGCTGTCTATGATAAGATGGATTAAGCTGGCTGCAGAAACTGCTCCAAGCAGATGCCCTGTTCCAAGTATCAATAAAGCGTTAATGCCCATATTATAATTCTCCTATGTTTTCTTCCAGTTGTTTTATGGATTTCCGAACCGTTTCGGATGCCTGTTGGTAGGCCAGATAGCAGCCGCCCGCCAGTCTTCTGGCAATAGTTGACTGGGTGGTATTCATTCGTTTGGCGCACTCGGCCTGGTTTCCACCGTACTGCTCCATATCCCAGATGGTAAGACGCTGCCCTTCGGACCATTCGTTTTCAAGAAGTGTAAGAAGGGAAAGGATTGTGTTGATTTCCTGAAGCCTTAAAATTTCCATTTCATATATTCCAATCTGGATATCGGGAGCCTGTCTTTTCAGCCGTTTCTCCTGCGCACGTAATTGTTCTATGATTTTTCTGGCTGTGTAATAGGCAGGCCCGTCAGCGCCGATGGCCGCATCAGAATGAATAGCAGTGTTGATTCTTCCGAATTCTATTCCAAAACGGAGTTTCACGGGATACATTTTTCTTTGAATATATCTGATGATATCGAGTAAATGAGCGCTGTTCTGAAGCAGGCCTTGAAATTCATCTCCCAGAGTTATAAGAAATCTGGCGGATATATCATCAGAATAGATTTCGTTGATCTCACTTAAAATAAGATTTAATTTATTTTGGACTTTATCGCGGAGCTGTATTTTTTTTGAGTTTTTTATATCGCCGATAATTGCTATATAGTTCATGGCTGGCTTCCTCTTTTTAATGCAATTATAACGCATATTTTAAAAATATGTAATAAATGCGCATTAAATGAAATATTGGAATGTAACAGATGCCAAAATTTTTCCGGTGAGGTATAATGAAGAAAAATGTGTACCCGCGGTAAGCGTGCCTGAGTAAGGAGGTTGCAAATGGAAAAAACTGCACAAAAGCTGCTGGATATTGAGAAGTACTGGAAATGGTATCAGATCGACCGTTTTTTCGGCGCGCTGGGAGGCGCAGTGATCTATGCGCTGGGGATCAATTTGTTTATCGTGCCTGTGGCCCTCTACAGCGGCGGGATCATGGGCTTTTCCCAGGTGATCCGTACCGTTCTGGTTCAGTACCTGAATCTGCCGGTTCAGAATTTTGACATTGCAGGCGTGATCTATTATCTGATCAACGTGCCGATCCTGCTTCTGTCCATGAGAAAAATCGGCCGCCGCTTTTTCATTAAGACGGTGACCTGCGTAACGGCGGTTACGGTGCTTCTGTCCGTAATCCCCATCCCGGCTTCCCCCATTCTGCCGGACGATACGCTGGCCTGCTGTGTGATCGGCGGCATTATCTGCGGCTTCGGCATGGGTATCGCTCTGAAAAACGGCGGTTCCCTGGGAGGGACGGATGTGGTGGGGGTCATGCTCCTGAAATGGCGCAGGGACTTCCGTGTGGGCAGGGTGAACCTGATCACGAATATTGTGTTGTATGGCATCTGCCTGTTTCTGTTTGACGTGCCTACAGTGATCTATTCCCTGATCTATGCCGCCATGAGCTCCTTTGCCATTGACAGGCTCCATGCCCAGACCATCAATGTGGAGGTTCGCATTATCACAAAAAGCCGGAATGAGGAGATGGAACGGGAGATTTGCAGGGAGCTTGACCGGGGCGTGACCAAGTGGGACGCGGTAGGCGCGTACACGGACGAAACGGTCCATATCCTGTTCGTCCTGGTGTCCAAGTATGAGCTGGGCCAGCTGAAAAATATCGTGCACAAGCACGACCCCCACGCTTTTGTGGTGCTGAACGAGGGGGTATCCGTGGTGGGAAATTACAAGACCAGGCTGCAGTAAAGCCTGGAGCGCGTTTGAAGATTCATTCCCGCCATCTGCACACGCACATCTGGCAGAAAGCAATTTTTAAACGCGCCCAGTCTTGTCTGCGGCATGTGATCACACTTTGATGCGGCCTCCGGCCTACTTCCTGTCCGCCTCCGTTTTCGGCTCGCAGGTCAGGTGCATTCCCAGCTTCTTAAAGACGGCCTCGTCCACGCCGGAAAGCATAACGGTGGAGTGTACCTCGCAGCCCTTCAGCTGGCGCAGGGCGCTCAGAGCCAGGGCGGCCCGCTTGTCCGTGGCGGCGCTGATGGACAGGGCGATGAGGATCTCGTCCGTGTGAAGCCTGGGATTGATGCTGCCCAGATAGGAGGTCTTCAGGGTCTGGATGGGCTCGATGGCGGTGGGGGCCACCAGGTGAACCTCATGGTCGATGCCCTCCACCAGCTTCAGAGCGTTCAGAAGGCAGGCGGAGGCGGCTCCCAGCAGGTCGGAGGTCTTTCCCGTCACCAGCGTGCCGTCGGCCAGCTCCATGGCAACGGCAGGATGGCCGGTCTCCTCCTCACGCTTCATGGCGGCGGCCACCACAGGGCGGTCGTTGATGGTGAGGCCGTCCTGCTTCATGAGAAGCTGGAGCTTGTAAAGGATCTCCTTGGAGCTGTTGCCCCGCTTCAGCTCGCACAGGCAGCTATAGTAGCGGCGGATGATCTCCTGGTTGGCGGCCTCCCGGCAGGCTGCGTCGTCTATGATGCAGTTTCCCGCCATGTTGACGCCCATATCCGTGGGGGATTTGTAGGGGCATTCTCCCAGGATCTGTTCAAAAATGGCCTGAAGCACAGGGAAAATCTCCACATCCCGGTTATAGTTGACGGTGGTCTGATTGTAGGCCTCCAGATGGAAGGGATCGATCATATTCACATCGTTCAGATCCGCGGTGGCCGCTTCATAGGCGATGTTGACAGGGTGCTTTAACGGCAGGTTCCATATGGGGAAGGTCTCAAACTTGGCATAGCCTGCCTGGATTCCACGCTTGTGCTCATGATAGAGCTGGGAGAGGCAGGTAGCCATCTTGCCGCTGCCGGGGCCGGGAGCGGTTACCACCACCAGGGGGCGGGTGGTCTCCACATATTCGTTGCGCCCATAGCCGTCATCGCTTACGATCAGATCGATGTTGTCCGGGTAGCCGTCGATCACATAATGGACATAGGAACGGATCCCCAGATTGTTCAGCTTCACCCGGTACTGATCGGCTGCGGGCTGCCCTGCATACTGGGTGATCACCACGGAATTGGCAGGAAAACCCATTTTGCGGAAGGTATGGATCAGCCGGATGACCTCCGCATCGTAGGAAAGGCCGGAATCCTGCCGGATTTTGTTCTTTTCAATAGAAGGGGCGCTGATTACCAGCAGGATTTCAGCCTGCTCCTTTAACTGCATCAGCATCTTAAACTTACTGTCCGGTTCAAAACCGGGAAGGACGCGGGAAGCGTGATAATCGTCAAAAAGCTTGCCGCCGAATTCCAGATAGAGCTTGTTCCCGAATTTGGCAATCCGCTCCTTGATGTGCTCGGACTGCATTTTCAGATATTTGTTGTTGTCAAAGCCGTATTTCATGGGAGACCTCTTTTCTGAAGGTTGGCAACAGTCAGGCCGCATCGGTGAGGCTGAACCGTCGCATCTGTTATGCTTCCAAAAATCCAATTTAAATATTATACAACGGAGAACGGAAAAAAATCCACCGTTTCCATGAAAAAAATTTATAATTCTTTTATAGTTTCCACGAGATTTTCACACAATTCATATTGATTTCTATTCGGGCAAACCATATAATAAGAAACAGTTGGGCGCTGACAGATATGATAAACTAAAAAGCGGCAACAAAAGGTTTGATTATTGACCGGAAAGGTTATTTAAGGGATATGGATAATAACAATTTAAACAGCTACAACGGCGGAAACGGCTACAACAACGGCCCGGGCGGCGGCCCGGGAGGCCCGGGAGGGCCGGGGGGACAGCCGCCCAGGAGGCAGAATCTTCTGATGCTTCTCGTTGCGGCTCTGGTGACGCTGGTGGGTATGAGCTTTTTTATGAAGATGCTCAGCGGTGTGTCCAATCAGGAGATCTCCTACAATGAATTCATCCGGATGGTGGATGCGGGCGAGGTTGAGAGCGTGGAGATCATGGACGATCAGATCAACATCAACCCCAAGACGGAGAAGCAGGAAAATCCCTTCATGCAGGCGCCGGAGATTAACTTTTATACCGGCCGGGTGCAGGACGATGGGCTGATCGCGCATCTGCAGGAAAAGGATGTGGAGATCTGGGGACAGATCCCGGACAACTCCGGCTTCCTGCTTTCCATGCTGCTCACCTATGTGCTTCCCTTCGTGGCAATCATTTTCCTTTTTAATTTCCTGATGCGCAGGATGTCCGGCGGCGGAGGCCCCATGGGAGTGGGCAAGAGCAACGCCAAGGTGTACGTACAGAAGGAGACGGGCGTGACCTTCAAGGACGTGGCGGGCGAGGATGAGGCCAAGGAATCCCTGCAGGAGGTGGTGGATTTCCTGCACAATCCGGGCAGATATTCCAAGATCGGAGCCAAGCTTCCCAAGGGTGCGCTTCTGGTGGGCCCCCCCGGAACGGGTAAGACGCTGCTGGCCAAGGCTGTGGCAGGAGAGGCGCATGTGCCCTTCTTTTCCCTGACGGGCTCTGATTTTATTGAGCTTTATGTGGGTGTGGGCGCTTCCCGTGTGCGTGACCTGTTCAAGGAAGCCACGAAGAACGCTCCCTGTATTATTTTTATAGATGAGATCGACGCCATCGGCCGGAGCCGTGATTCCAAGTACGGCGGCGGGAACGAGGAGCGTGAGCAGACGCTGAACCAGCTTCTGTCCGAAATGGATGGCTTTGACAGCTCCAGGGGTATCCTGATCCTGGGAGCCACCAACAGGCCGGAGATCCTGGACAAGGCGCTTTTAAGGCCGGGACGTTTTGACCGTCAGATTATTGTGGACAAGCCGGATCTGAGAGGACGGACGGAGATCCTGAAGGTACATGCCAAGGATGTGCTGATGGATGATACGGTGGATCTGGACGCCATCGCCCTGGCAACCAGCGGGGCCGTGGGTTCAGACCTTGCCAATATGATCAACGAGGCCGCCATCAATGCGGTAAAGCAGGGCAGGGATTATGTGTGCCAGAAGGATCTGTTCGAGGCAGTGGAGCAGGTTCTGGTGGGCAAGGAGAAAAAAGACCGGATCATGAGCACGGAGGAGCGCCGCATCGTGTCCTACCACGAGGTAGGCCACGCTCTGGTCAGCGCCCTGCAGAAGAATTCCGAGCCCGTGCAGAAAATTACGATTGTGCCCAGAACCATGGGCGCGCTTGGATATGTGATGCAGGTGCCTGAGGAGGAGAAATTCTTAAATACCCAGGCAGAGCTTCACGCCATGCTGGTGGGCCTTCTGGCGGGCCGGGCCGCGGAGGAGATCGTGTTTGACACGGTGACCACCGGAGCCTCCAACGACATTGAGAAGGCGACCTCCATCGCCCGGGCCATGGTGACCCAGTATGGTATGAGCAGAAAGTTTGGCCTGATCGGCCTGCAGACGGTGGAAAGCCAGTATCTGGACGGACGCGCCGTTATGAACTGCTCCGATGTGACGGCCGCCGAGGTGGATTCCGAGGTAATGCGCATCCTGAAGGAATGCTACGAGGAGGCGCTGAAGCTTCTGCGTGAAAACAGAGAGGTGATGGACAAGATCGCCGCTCACCTGATAGAGAAGGAAACCATCACCGGAAAAGAATTCATGAAGATCTTCCGCAAGGAAAAAGGACTTCCCGAGCCTGAGGAAAAATCGGAGGACAGCGCCGGAAATGCAGATAAGACAAGGACAGAGACGGCGCAGAACGAGTCCCGTGTGAATTTCCGTGACGGCGGCCAGGCGTGGAACCAGCCTGCCGGGCAGCTTCAGCCATCGGATCAGCTTCAGCATTCAGGACAGCCCCGGCCGAACGATTCTCAGCCGTCCGGTTCTCAGCCGGCTGCTCCTCAGCCCGGCCATCCGGCAGGTTCTGGAAACGGGAGCGGGCCTCAGCCCTCAGAGCCGCAGGAAAGCGGCTGGTGGGATCGTGAGGGAAGCGGCATCCCCGGACAGAACATGGATTTCTTCAGGAAGGGAGAAGAAGGGGAGCAGTCTGGAAATAACGGCAGTGGGAACGCAGGCAGCAATAACAGAAGCGGTGACAGCGGGGGAAATGACAACGGCTGGAACGGATCCGGCGGGCCGGGAGATCAGGAGCCTCCTCAGGGAAACGCGCCTCAGGGGAATGCTCCACAGGGGAATGCTCCCCGTGGTACCGTAGGAAGATTCTCCAACACGGTGCTTCCGCCGACGGACCAGAAGTAGAGCGTGCAGATTGCGGGAACGAATTTTCAAACACGCTCCAGGAATGGAATATGGGAAAACAGTAACGGATAAGGTGACAGCGGCTGCGGCTTCTGCCACCTTTTCTGGCCGTCGTTTACGCTGCGGAATGAGGTAATATGTTTAATTTTGAGGAAGAATTAAGGAAGCTTCCGGCCAGCCCGGGAGTGTATATCATGCACGACGCGGATGACGCAATCATCTATGTGGGCAAGGCGGTGAGTCTGCGTAACCGTGTGCGCTCTTATTTCAGGGAAAGCACCAATAAAAGCCCCAAGATCGAGAAGATGGTGGAAAAGATTGCCCGTTTTGAGTATATCGTCACCGATTCGGAGCTGGAGGCTCTGGTGCTGGAGAATAATCTGATCAAGGAGCACAATCCTAAGTACAACACCATGCTGAAGGATGACAAAACCTATCCTTACATCAAGGTGACCATGGGAGAGCCTTATCCCAGAGTGCTTTTTTCCAGGCAGATGAAGAAGGATAAGTCCCGGTATTTCGGGCCCTTTACCTCTGCCCTTGCGGTGAAGGAGACCATTGAGCTGATCAATAAGCTGTATAAGCTGAGAACCTGTAACCGGAGCCTTCCCCGGGACATCGGGCAGGACCGCCCCTGTCTGAACTACCACATCAATCAGTGCACGGCGCCCTGTGAGGGCTGTGTGAGCCAGGAGGAGTATCGGAAGCAGGTGGATCAGGCGCTGGATTTCCTGAATGGGAATTTTGCCCCTATCCTGAAGGAGCTGCAGCAGAAAATGGAAGCGGCTTCGGAAAATCTGGAATTTGAGGAGGCCATCCGTTACCGGGATCTGTATGGCAGCGTGAAGCAGGTGGCCCAGAAGCAGAAGATTACGGACAGCGACGGGGAGGATAAGGATGTGATCGCCCTGGCCAGGGACGAGGACGACGCGGTGGTGCAGGTCTTTTTCGTGCGGGACGGCAGGCTGATCGGAAGGGAACATTTCATCATGACCAGGGTGGCGGACTGTACACAGGAGCAGATCCTGCTGGATTTTGTAAAGCAGTTCTATGCGGGAACGCCTTTTGTGCCCAGGGAGCTGATGCTGCAGAGGGAGATCGAGGATATTCCTGTGCTGGAGCAGTGGCTTACGGGACGCAGGGGGAGCCGGGTTTATATCCGGGTGCCCAAGAAGGGGAGCCGTGAGAAGCTGGTGGAGCTGGCGGAAACCAACGCCAGGCTGGTGCTGAGCAAGGATCGGGAGAGGATCAAGCGGGAGGAGGGCCGCACCATCGGAGCGGTGAAGGAGATCGGTGCGCTTCTGGGGCTTGACGGGATCGTCCGGATGGAGGCCTTTGACATTTCCAACATCAGCGGTTTTGAGAACGTGGGCTCTATGGTGGTCTATGAAAAAGGAAAGCCCAAGCGAAGCGACTACCGCAAATTCAAGATCCGCACCGTGGCCGGGCCGGATGATTATGCCTGCATGCGCGAGGTGCTCACCAGAAGGTTCACTCACGGCATGGAGGAGGCAAAGGAGCTGGAGGAGCGCAGGATGGAGAAGGAATTCGGCAGCTTTACCAGATTTCCCGATCTGCTTTTGATGGATGGAGGCAGAGGGCAGGTGAATGTGGCGCTTCAGGTACTGGAGGAGCTTCATCTGTCCATTCCGGTCTGCGGCATGGTGAAGGATGATAACCACCGGACCAGGGGGCTGTATTATCAGAACCGGGAGATTGAGATCGACACCCGCAGTGAGGGCTTTAAGCTGATCACCCGGATCCAGGACGAGGCCCACCGCTTTGCCATTGAGTACCACCGTTCCCTGCGCAGCAAGGAGCAGGTGCGCAGTGTGCTGGACGGTATACCGGGGGTGGGAGCTGTGAGACGCAAGGCCCTGATGCGCCATTTCAGATCCATCCAGGAGATCAGGCAGGCCAGCGCGGAGGAGCTGGCCCGTGTCCCGGAGATCCCCGCCCACATCGCAGAAGAAATTTATTCTTTTTTTCACGATTCTGTGTTAGAATAGACCCATATGGTAACAGCCCGGCCGCGCTCCAAGGCTGTTATAATCTATCAGAAAAGTGGAGGATAAGGTATGTCGCACGTGAATCTTACCCGGCTGATCGAGAAGATGAAGCTGGTCAACCTGACCCCTGACATTGACGTAAAAGGGATCAAGATTACTCAGCCGGACATCAACAGACCGGCTCTGCAGATGGCAGGATACTTTGAACACTATGAGGCATCCAGACTGCAGATCATCGGTTTTGTGGAATACACCTATATGGAGTCCATGACGGAGGAGAGAAAGAAGGAGATCTATCCCGACCTTCTCCTGGAGTCCATTCCGGCGGTCGTATTCTGCCGGGAGCTGAAGCCGGATCCCCTGTTTTTAAAGATCGCGGAGGAGAGAAGGGTTCCGATCCTGATGACCAAGAAGGCCACCTCCGCATTCATGGCAGAGGCGATCCGCTGGCTGAATGTGAAGCTGGCTCCCTGTATCTCTGTGCACGGCGTTCTGGTGGATGTGTACGGCGAGGGCGTGCTGATTACCGGCGAGAGCGGCATCGGCAAGTCCGAGGCGGCTCTGGAGCTGATCAAGAGGGGACACCGTCTGGTGAGCGACGACGTGGTGGAGATCCGCAAGGTGAGCGATGACACGCTGATCGGAACCGCCCCGGACATTACCAAGCATTTCATTGAGCTGAGAGGCATCGGCATCATTGATGTAAAGACCCTGTTCGGTGTATCCAGCGTAAAGGATACCCAGAACATCGACCTGGTGATCCGTCTGGAGGACTGGAATAAGGACAAGGAATACGACAGGCTGGGGCTGGAGGAGGAATACACCGACTATCTGGGCAACAAGGTGGTATGCCACAGCATCCCCATCCGCCCCGGACGTAATCTGGCTATCATCTGTGAATCCGCGGCCGTTAACCACAGGCAGAAGAAGATGGGCTACAACGCGGCACAGGAGCTGTATACCCGCGTGCAGAATTCCCTTGCGCGCAGAAGGGGAGAAGAGGAGGACGAATAAATGGCAAAATATTGTTTTGGAGTAGATGTGGGAGGAACCACGGTAAAGCTGGGCTTCTTTGATACGGAGGGCAATCTTCTGGAGAAGTGGGAGATTCCCACCAGGACGGAGGACAACGGAAAGGAGATCCTGCCCGATATTGCCGCCAGCATTCTGGACAAGCTGAAGGAGCGGGAGGTGGACAGGAGGGAAATCGCCGGCGTAGGCATCGGCACCCCCGGCCCTGTGGATGGAGAGGGCACCGTGTACAATGCGGTGAACTTAGGCTGGGGCACCTTCAGTGTGAAAAATGTGCTTCAGAGCCTTCTGAATATTCCCGTTGAGGCGGGAAATGACGCCAATGTGGCCGCTCTGGGCGAGATGTGGAAGGGCGGCGGCCAGGGACATAAGAACCTGGTGGCTGTGACACTGGGAACCGGAGTGGGCGGCGGCATCATCGTCAATGGTAAGATCCTTTCCGGAGCCACAGGAGCGGCCGGAGAAATCGGCCATATTCACGTGATGGACGGCGAGGAGGAGGCCTGCAACTGCGGCAATCATGGCTGTCTGGAGCAGTATACCTCTGCTACCGGAATCGTAAGGCTGGCAAAGCGCCGCCTGGCTGCGGATGATAAGCCAAGCGCTCTGCGCACCTATGAGAATTTCTCTGCCAAGACCGTATGGGATGCGGTGAAGAACGGCGACGAGCTGGCCATAGAGGTGGCGGAGCGGTTCGGCGAGATTCTGGGAAAGGCTCTGGCGGACATTGCGGGAGTGGTGAATACGGAGATCTTTGTAATCGGCGGCGGCGTGTCCAAGGCAGGCCCGATTCTTCTGGATTATATTCAGAAAAACTACACACCCTATGTTTTTGAAGGAAGCAGAGGAGCGCTGTTTGCTCTGGCAACCCTGGGCAATGATGCCGGAATCTACGGCGCAGCCAGGATGGTACTGGACTAAAAAGACCGGAAACGGCATATCATATTTTTAAGTTTATGAGGAATGGGAGCAGCAGTGAGCAGAGCTTTGATTGAATTTCTGGAGAGTGTGGTTCCGGCACAGAATATTCTTACCGATGAGCCGATGGCCGGACACACCACCTTCCGGGTGGGCGGCCCGGCCGAGGTGTTCGTGACGGTGGAGAACCGGGATCAGCTTGCCAGGGTGATCCGTTATTTGAATCTGGTGGAGTGGCCCTTCTTTATCCTGGGAAACGGCAGCAATCTTCTGGTGGGCGACAAGGGCTACAGAGGCGTAGTGATCCGGCTGGGAGGAGAGTTTTGCCGGGTGGAGGTGGATGGCTGCCGCGTGAGGGCAGGTGCGGCGGCCATGCTGGCGTCGGCGGCAAAGGCAGCCATGGAGCATTCCCTGACGGGAATGGAATTCGCATCCGGGATTCCCGGAAGCGTGGGCGGCGGCGTGAGGATGAACGCAGGCGCCTATGGCGGCGAGATGAGCCGGATCGTGGAGTGTGTGGAGGTCATGTACAAGGACGGAAGCATCCTGGAGCTGGACAACGAAACCATGGAGTTTGGCTACAGGAAGAGCGTACTTAAAACAAGACCCTATGTGATCCTGCAGGTGACCCTGAAGCTTATGGAAGGAGACCGGGAAACCATTGCAGCCTCCATGAAGGAGCTGGCGGCGCAGAGAAGGGCCAGGCAGCCCCTGGAATATGCAAGCGCAGGCAGCACCTTCAAGCGCCCTGAGGGGTATTATGCGGGGAAGCTGATCATGGATGCGGGCCTGCGCGGCGCGCGGATCGGTGGTGCGCAGGTGGCGGATAAGCACTGCGGCTTTCTGATTAATGACGGAACGGCTACAGCGGCCGATATTGCGGAGCTGATTCAGGAAGTGATCGAGAAGGTGAAGGAACGTTTCGGCGTAGAGCTGGAGCCGGAGGTGATCTTTCTGGGAGATTTTTAGCGGCGCGGCCTGAACCGTTGCTGCACGGGGGTGGAAGCCTGGCTTTCACCCCCGTGCGGTTATAGGGAATGTACAAGGGGAGGAAGAACGAGTGAGATTCGTGATAGTGACGGGAATGAGCGGAGGCGGTAAGAGCACTGCCATGAGAATGCTGGAGGATGCGGGTTTCTTCTGCGTGGACAATCTTCCGGTGCCTCTGATCGAGAAGTTCATGGAGCTTCTCATGATGCCCAACAACGAAATATCCAAGGCGGCGCTTGGCCTGGATGTGCGGGCAGACCAGTCCTTCGGGGATGCCATGCGGATCCTGGATAAAATGAGGAGGAACGGATTTGTCTTTGAGATCCTGTTCATGGAAGCCAGCGACAATACGCTGGTAAAGCGGTACAAGGAGACCCGACGGCTGCATCCTCTGTGCACGCCCTCCGACACACGGGTGGAGAGCGGAATCCACAGGGAAAGGGAGATTCTGGCCGCCATCAAAAAACAGGCGGACTATATCATCGATACCTCCAAGCTTCTCACCAGAGAGCTGAAGGAGGAAATAGACAGAATATTCGTACAGAACAGAGCGTACAACAACCTGATGGTCAGCATCGTTTCCTTCGGCTTCAAGCACGGGATTCCGGCGGATGCGGATCTGGTCTTTGACGTCAGGTTCCTGCCGAACCCCTTTTATATAGAAGAATTAAAGTATCAGACGGGCAATGACAGGGGCGTGCAGGATTATGTGATGAGCTTCCCGGAGGCGGGGCAGTTTTTGGACAGGCTGGAGGATATGCTGCATTTCCTCCTTCCAAACTATGTAAAGGAAGGGAAATATCAGCTGGTGGTGGCGATCGGCTGCACCGGAGGAAAGCACCGCAGCGTGACCCTGGCCAACGAATTGTACGGCCGCATGAAGGACAGCGGAAACTATGGATTTTCCATCAGTCACAGAGATGTGAAGTAAAGGCGGAGCATATGTCTTTCTCAGGAACAGTAAAAGAAGAACTGGTAAAGCATGTACCTACAGCGAGGCACTGCCAGATAGCGGAGCTGGCGGCGATCCTTCATTTTTGTGGAAATACTTCGTGTATGGAAGAAAATGAAGGCCCGGGAGAAAAAAACTTTGGTGAAAGTGCACAAAAGAATAGGGATTTTGGAGAGAAACTGTCCATACAGGCTGAAAATGAGGCTGTTATCAGAAAAGGCTTTACATTGCTGAAGAAAACATTTAATATAAATACTAGCGTAAAGGGAATTCCGTCCGGGAGGGCTTCAGGAAAACCTGTGGCCTGCCGGATAGAACTGACCGATACTGAGGAGAGACGGCGGGTGCTTCAGGCAGTGAAGTACATGGACGGAGAAGGGAAGCTTAGGGATCTGAAGGAGCCGGTAAGCGCTCTGCTGATTAAAAATGCCTGTTGTCAGAGGGCGTTTTTAAGAGGTGCATTTCTGGCAGCGGGATCCATGAGTGATCCGGGTAAGAGCTATCATCTGGAGATCGTCTGCACCAGCCTGGCGCAGGCAGAGCAGATCCGCCAGATTCTGCTGGTTTTTCAGCTGGAGGCCAGGATCGTGCAGCGCAAGAGGTATCAGGTTGTTTATATGAAGGATGGTACCGGAATTGCCGATTTTCTGAATGTGGTGGAGGCTCATGTCTCTCTGATGGAGTTTGAAAACAGACGGATTGTAAAGGAAATGCGCAATTCCGTGAACCGCAGGGTGAACTGTGAGACGGCCAACATTACCAAAACAGTGAACGCATCCACCCGTCAGATCGATGATATTCTGTATCTTCAGGAAAATCACGGCTTCGGTGTCCTTCCTGAGAACCTCCGAAGGATGGCGGAGGTACGTCTGGCATATCCCGATGCACCCCTGCGCGAGCTGGGCGGATATTTGAATCCTCCTGTGGGGAAATCCGGTGTGAATCACAGACTTCGTAAACTAAGTGAATTGGCTGATAAGCTCAGAGAGCAGAAGGATAGAAAGACGGTCCCCGGCCCATGATCCGGCGGACAGGAATGCGGAAGCAGTAAAGGAGGAGTTTTTATTATGAAAATGAAGGCAGTCAGGATCCAGTTGGACGGCGGGCTTGAAGCAAGACCTGTGGCAATGCTTGTGCAGGTGGCAAGCCAGCACGACAGCACCGTGTATCTGGAGACGGAAGGGAAACGGGTGAATGCAAAGAGTATCATGGGTATGATGAGCCTTGGCCTGGACACCGGAGAGATGGTTACTGTTATCGCAGACGGAACGGATGAGGAGAACGCTGTGGAGGATATTGCAAAATATCTGAGAGGCGATAAGAACTGATTAGGGATCAGAAGATAAAGAGAACGGCAGGCGCAGCGCGCCGGCTGTGTGAGGGAAAAGGGGCATGGTGATATGCTCCTTTTTTGACTATCGGCTGCATAGGGGGGACAGAAAAGCTTTGAAAGAAGGCCGGAGAGAAGGCTTCCGTATATGCTGCGGCCGCCGTCTGGCGGCAGAATGGGAGGAATTATGGCAAAGAAGATGCTTTTTATCTATAATCCGAAGGCCGGAAAGGGCCAGATCAGAAATCATCTGAGCGACATCATAGATGTACTGGTGAAGGGCGGCTATGAAGTGACAGCTTACCCCACCCAGTATGCCGGCGATGCGATCCGGGCCGCCCAGGAAAAGGCGAAAAGATACGACTGCGTGGTGTGCAGCGGAGGAGACGGCACGCTGGACGAGGTAGTGACCGGGATCATGAGGAGCAGTAAGATCGTTCCGGTGGGCTACATTCCGGCAGGAAGCACCAATGATTTTGCCAACAGCTTAAAGCTCCCCCGGAATATGGTGGAGGCCGCCCGTGTGGTGGTGGAGGGAGACCTGTTTCACTGCGACATAGGCTCCTTTAATCAGGATAATTTCGTCTACATAGCGGCCTTTGGACTGTTTACCGACGTATCCTACGAGACGAAGCAGGAATACAAGAACGTGCTGGGTCATATGGCGTATATTCTGGAGGGGATGAAAAGACTTCCCTCCATCAAATCCTATCAGATGAGGATTACCGGGGAGGATCTGGAGATAGAGGGCGATTTTATTTTCGGGATGATCACCAATTCCATGTCTGTAGGGGGATTCAAGCGCATTACCGGAAAATATGTGGAGCTGAATGACGGACTGTTTGAGGTTACTCTGATCAAGCGTCCCACTAACCCGATCGAGCTGAACCAGATCCTCACCGACCTGGTAAACCGGAACATAGACACCAGCCAGATGTACTGCTTCAAAACCGCCTCCCTTCACATCGAATCCCAGGAGGAGATTCCATGGACGCTGGACGGTGAATTCGGGGGACGCCATACCCTGGTGGACGTGGTTAACTGCAGGGAGCTGCTTCAGATCCGGGTGCCCTCCTGTGAAGCTTCCCCGTCCTGATTCCGCTTTTTTTTCAGGCGGTATTCCTGCGGCGTCATTCCTGTGGCAGTCTCAAAGGTGCGGTAAAAATAGCTGCGGTTGGAGAACTGCAGCTTCTCGCAGATCTCCACGATACTCAGGCTGGAGGCGGCAAGCAGGGTCTGGGCAGCCTTCAGCCGGACGGCCAGACGATACTGGGTAAAATTCTTGTCAAGGCTTTCCTTGATGAGGCGGCAGAGGTATGCCGTGTTATAATTCATCCGTTCCGCCAGCTCCTCCTTGGACAGAAGCCCCATGGAGGACTCCATCAGGAGATTGACCTGGGCGATGATCTCCTCCTTCCGGCTGAGGGTGCTGAATACGGAGAGCTGCTCATACTCCTCCGGGTTTTCAAGTATACCGAAGAAGCGCCGCAGATGCCCCTGGATCATGAGAAGAAAGCCGGGGGCTTTTGCCGTAAGCTCTGCCAGAATTGCGTTCAGCTCGTTCTCGGCGGAGGAGAAAGCAGAGAAGCCGGAGCGTACTGCCCGAAAATGGCAGAAGGATTTGAGCGTGGTTTCCTCCTGCTTCAGATGAGACAGAAGAAAATGCAGGGTACCTTGCGGATTGCCGCAGGAGCGTTCACTCTCAGCCATGGTTCTGACGCATTCATCGCTTATGGACAGGAATACGCAGGCTGCAGTTTTTTTCTGCGGCAAATATTCTTCAATATGACGGATATTCTTATCCAAAAGAATGCAGTCTCCCGGTCTCAGCGGGATACACTGCCCCTCGATCCATTCGTTGACCTCCCCCTCCAGAACATAGATCAATTCAAAATAATCGTGGCTGTGATACTTTTTCTCCAAAGGGGCAACAGCGTTCAGCCGGGCAAGATTGTCGGCGTTCCAGGTGGTGGAGCGGGTGCCGTCCCGGTCGGCCAGCAGATAAAAGCCGCTTCCCTCGCGGACACGGTAAAGGCTCAGGGAAAGAGGAGCCTGCATTCTGCCGAAGCGCAGGAAGGAGCCGTTCTGCCCGGAACCGGATACGATTTCATTATATCGGTCTATCGCCATTGGAATATTCATATTTCGTCTGGAAGAAAACATTTCGCGCATGTACGCTCCCCTTTTTAAAAATAAAGATGCAAAATATGACACAGCTGAGTGTTTCCTGTCAAGCCCCCGCCATTGTGCGGCCTCTGCTTTGAAGGTATCATGTTTTTATACATTATGTCAATCTGTGTTTCCCAAAATACGGACAGATTTGGCAAAAGATATAAGGAGGAATTTTAAATGGGGATGAAAGGGGATCAAAGAGCACGAAAAGAGGCGGAGATTCAAAAATGGAAAAGGGAACAGCAGAAGCCGGAGTATAAGGGGTATATGGCCGTACTGGTGGTGATGGTGGCACTGGTGCATCTGCTGGACGAATACGCCAGCAGCGCATCCGGCGCAATCCAGTCATCCATCATCAACGATCTGTTTGTGAACCAGATGGGCGTGGATTACACCACAGGGCTGTCCATGCTGTCTCTGGTATCGCTTCTGACGATGGCAGCCTCTCTCATGGCATCGGTATTCAAGGCCATGTCGGACAAGTACGGAAGAAAGCCGTTTTTCGTCATCAGCGCGCTGGGGATGGGACTGGGCATGCTGATCTGCGCAGTCGCACCGAATGCGGCAATGTACTTCCTGGGACGTACCGTGGTAGGCTTTTTCACCGCAACGGATTTCCAGGTGCTCTATATTATGGAGGTTTCTCCGGACAACAAGCGGGGCGTTTTCTACTCCGTGACCAAGGCGATTGGAACCGTGGGCATCGTGATGATCGCGGTGATGAGAGGAACCTTCCTGTCTGTGGATGCGGCAAACTGGAGGATGATCTATCTGGTTCCCGCCATTGCAGGCATCGGCCTTGCGGTCATTGCCTTCCTTGCCTCCCGTGAATCCAAGGTATTCATGGAAAGAAGGATTGAAACACTGGAGAAGGAGCTGAATGCAGCCGATGTGAAGGCGGCCTCCAAAAAGGATAAGGCCGGTATGGTGGCAGGCTTTAAGGCGATCATCAGAAATAAGCAGCTTCGCAACCAGACGATTGCCACCTGCCTGTTCATGGGCGCAATGATGGCGTTCACCGGTTACTATGAGTCCATTATGACCATGGGCGGAATGAACACGGATATGGTGACAGAGGCTCTGTTCTACTATCCCATTGCATGGGCGGTTCTTCTGTTTATCAGCGGCTTCATCAGTGACAGGCTGGGGCGTAAATTTGCGGTGATCCTGTTCGGTGTGATTGCGCTTGCCTGTCAGATCGGTTTCATACTGGGCTCCGGCGCAGGCATGCATCCGGTTCTGGTGGGACTTTTGCTCGGAGGCGCCATCGGAAGCTACTGGACCTCCAACAATACGATTATGATGATGACCAGCGAAATGGCGCCCACAAGGCTGCGCGCCTCTATTGCTTCGGTAAACGGAGTGATCATCCTGGTGGCTACGCTGGCAGCGACCATGGTTTATGCGACGCTGGTGGCGATGGTTCCGTTAAAGAACCTGTGCCTGTGGGGTGCGGTGATCACAATGGGAGTGGCAATGCTGTTTTTGGCTCTGTCCACCAAGGAAACGGCCGGAATGGAGCTGGATTCGGAGGAAGTATAACAGCTGTTTATCAATAGAGACAGAAAGAGAGGACATGGCTGATGGAACGTAAAATTAATTTTAATGATGGCTGGATGTTCCACGCGGGGGCGCTGGAGCAGAGAATCGCAGACGGGCGCGGAAAATGCGGGGTCTGCGGAGGAGCGTCCAACGCGACGAATGAGGAGGGGCGGTTCTATCCCCTTCCCCAGCGCTTCTGGGCAATCTTTGGCCAGACAGGGGAAAAGGCCGGAAATATGTGTATGAATCTGGCGGAGCGTCTGACCGATGACTGGGAGGCGGTGACGCTGCCCCACGATTGGAGAATAAGGCAGGATTATTTCGATCCGGGAAGGGTATCCTCCGGAACCGGGCTGCACAATCTGGGCGGCGACTGCCTTCCGAATGGAGAAGCCTTTTACAGAAAAGCCTTTTCCGTTCCCGGGGAATATGAGGGGAAGCGGATCGTGCTGGAGTTTGAAGGCGTGATGCGGGATTGTACCATATGGGTAAACGGCAGCCTTTTGGGCAGCCATTTTTCCGGCTATTCTTCCTTTGAGCTGGATGTGACGGAGCATCTGCTCTACGGGGAGGAAGGGATTAACGTGGTGCTTGTCAGAACCCACTGTGAGGTATCGGAGGGCTGGTGGGGAGAAGGCGCCGGAATCTACAGGGATGTGTGGATGAAGGTGCTTCCCCTGCTTCATGTGACGAGAAACGGCTGCTTTGTAAGGATACAGAAGCTGGAGGAGGACAGGGCGGTTCTGGAAGTGGAGGCGGAGGTTTACAATGCTTCCGTGAAGCAGAGACAGGCTGAGGTAAGGGCTCTGATCTTTGATCCGGCCGGAGTACAGGTGGGAGAAGCGGTGACAACGGTGAACGTACCGCCCCAGCGGTCAGCAGCGTCGGAGCTTACGGTGGAGCTTGCAGGGCCTGCGCTCTGGACCCCGGAGCATCCGGTACGGTACCGGGCGGAGCTGGAGATTGCCGGGAATGGTGAGAGCGATCATTATACTCAGAATTTCGGTATCCGCACGGCAGTATACACGCGGGAGGGGCTTGTGCTCAACGGCAGTCCGGTGGAGCTGAAGGGAGTCTGCGTCCATCAGGATTTTGCGGGCGTGGGAATCGCCATGCCGGACGATATTCTGAGGTATCGTTTGCAGAGGATCAAAGACATGGGCGGAAACGCCTATCGCTCCGCACATCATACGGCTGCGGGAAGGCTTCTGGAGCTCTGCGATGAGATGGGGATTCTGGTGCTGAACGAGATCCGCCATTTTGATATGGCGCAGGAAAGCCTGGAGGATTTTGAGGATATGATCAAGAGCTCCAGAAATCATCCCTGTGTATACATGTACTGTCTGGAAAATGAGGAATTTGCAGAGCTGATTCCTCAGGGAAAACGGATTCTGAAACGTCTGATCGAAGTAGGGAAGCTTTACGACCCTGACCGTCCGTTTACCACAGCGACTCAGTTCGGCAGAGGAGATATTGAATATCAGCTGATTGCCGATGTGGCAGGCTATAACTATGACAGTGGAGAGGCGCGGGAGCTTTTGGACTCCCATCCTGAGGTGAGCGTTATGGCAACGGAGGATGCCAGCTACCTCTCCACCCGCGGCGTGTACGAGGATTCGCCGGAAAATGGGTGGTGCGACTGCTATGAGGGAGAAAGCTATTATGCCAAGCTGATGAGAAAGAGCGGGATCGATCCCGGGACGATGGGCGGAGCGATTGCCAGCATGACGCTGTCGAATGTGTTTGCCAACAACCGGGTGAAAACACCGGAGCTGGGCGGCATGTTCGTATGGACGGCATTCGATTACCGGGGAGAGACCTTCCCCTGGAACTGGCCTGCGGTGGTGAGCAGCTATGGCGCAATGGACTTCTGCGGCTTTGAGAAGGACGCATTCTATTACTGGAAGAGTATCTGGACACAGGATCCGATGGTGCATGTGCTTCCTCACTGGACATGGGATGGAAGGGAAGGAGAGACCTTCCTGTTTGAAGCCTATTCCAACTGCGATGAGATCGAGCTATTCGTAAACGGAGTGAGCCAGGGAAGAAAGGCTCACGAGAGAGGGACGATCTCCAGATGGGAGCTTTGCTATGAGCCTGGCGAGCTGCGCGCTGTGGCATACTTAAACGGCGAGCAGGCAGCGGAGGAAATCCACCGCACCGCCGGAGAGGCAGACCATATCGAACTGCGCTGTGTATATGATGGAGAGCGTCAGAAGCTGTTCCAGGCCAGAATCCTTGACAGGGATGGCAACCTCTGTCCTCACAGCTGCGTGCCTCTTACCTTTACGGCAGAGGGCGGCAGTATCCTCGGCGTGGGAAACGGCGATCCTGCCTGCCACGAGCCGGACGTTGCCGGCACCAGAACCTCCTTCAACGGCCTGGCCCTGTGTATCGTGGACAAGACCCAGGATAAGGTCAGCCTGGAAGCGGCTTCCGATGGCCTGGGAACCGGGAGGATCATTTTATAAAAGTTAACTTTTCATATTTCCTTTTTCCACTATATAGGTTATAATAGCACCAGTAAAAGGAATTTTCTTTTTTTACAAATTATATGGAGGTGCATGACAATGTTAGTATCAGCAAAAGAAATGCTCGACAAGGCAAAAGCCGGCCACTATGCGGTTGGCCAGTTCAACATCAACAACCTGGAGTGGACAAAGGCTATCCTGCAGACTGCACAGGAGCTCAACTCCCCTGTTATTCTGGGTGTGTCTGAGGGTGCAGGCAAATATATGTGCGGTTACAAGACCGTTGTAGGAATGGTAAACGGAATGCTTGAGGAGATGAACATCACCGTTCCCGTTGCCCTTCATCTGGATCACGGCAGCTACGATGCCTGCTACAAGTGCATCGAGGCCGGATTCTCCTCCATCATGTTCGACGGCTCTCATTACGCCATCGAGGAGAACGTTGCCAAGACCAAGGAGCTGGTTGCAGCCGCTCATGAGAAGGGACTTTCCATCGAGGCAGAGGTTGGCTCCATCGGCGGAGAAGAGGACGGCGTAGTTGGAATGGGCGAGTGTGCAGATCCCAACGAGTGCAAGATGATCGCTGATCTGGGAATCGACTTCCTGGCAGCAGGCATCGGCAATATCCATGGAAAATATCCCGAGAACTGGCAGGGACTTTCCTTCGAGACTCTGGATGCCATCCAGCAGCTCACAGGGGACATGCCTCTGGTTCTTCACGGCGGCACAGGAATTCCTGCCGACATGATCAAGAAGGCTATTTCCCTGGGCGTATCCAAGATCAACGTAAATACGGAGTGCCAGCTTGCTTTCGCAGCAGCCACCAGAGAGTACGTTGAGGCCGGCAAGGATCAGCAGGGCAAGGGCTTCGACCCTCGTAAGCTGCTGGCTCCCGGAGCACAGGCAATCAAGGATACCGTAAAAGAGAAGATGGAAATGTTCGGTTCCGTTGGAAAGGCTTGAGGCTGAGCTTTTTACAGGAAAAGGTTGGAGCGCCGGTCAATGTGACCGGCGCTTTTTCCACGATAGAGCGTGTTTGAAAATTGCTTTCTGCCAGATGCGCGTCCCAATTTGGGGCAAATATACCGCGAAGCGGGGGAGTGCAGATGGCGGGAATGAATTTTCAAACACGCTCCAGGACAGGAGCAGCCTGCGGCAGGGTGTTTTCGCTGAAAAGTAAAACAGTGGCTGGAATGAAGAGATAGAAGGAGAAGGGGAAAATGAGCGAGATCGTAAACGGGAAAAATATAATTTTGGGAACCTGTTATTATCCGGAGCATTGGGACAGGGCCGGATGGGAGCAGGATCTTAGGAGAATGCTGGATGCGGGGATTCAGGTGATCCGCATTGCGGAGTTTGCCTGGAGCAAGGTGGAGCCCAGGGAGGGGGAGTACAGCTATGAATTCTTCGATTCCTTTCTGGAGGTGGCAGCCAGAACGGGCATGAAGGTGATCTTCTGTACGCCAACGGCTACTCCGCCCGCCTGGCTGACGGAGCAGTATCCGGAGGTACTCAACTGCAGCAGGGAAGGCATTTCCTACCGCCATGGACTGAGACGGCACTATAATTATAATTCTCCTGTTTATCAGAGCTTCTGCAAAAATATTGTGGATAAATTTGCCGCCCACTATGCACCCCATCCCAGCATCATCGGATGGCAGATCGACAATGAACTGAACTGCGAGACCTCGGAGTTCTATTCCGACAGCGATACAAAAGCGTTCCGCACTTTTTTGAAGGAGAAATACGGAACCATAGAGGCTCTGAATGAAGCTTGGGGAACCGTGTTCTGGAATCAGACCTATACGGCCTGGGCAGAGGTGGATGTGCCCAGGCCCACGGTGAACGGCTCTGTCAATCCCCACAGGGTTCTGGATTATACACGGTTTATTTCGGACAGCGCCTGCCGTTTTGCCCATATGCAGGCAGAAATTATCAGAAAATATCTGAAGCCGGGAGATTTCATTACCACAAACGGGCTGTTCGGCAATCTGGACAATCATCGGATGAGGGAGGAGAGCCTGGATTTCATGACCTATGACTCCTACCCCAATTTTGCCTATTGTCTGGATGGGTATGAGGAAAAGGATCCGCTGAAGGATCGGAAGTGGAGCCGGAACCTGACGGAGACCCGTTCCGTTTCTCCCATTTTCGGTATTATGGAGCAGCAGTCCGGAGCCAATGGGTGGAATACCAGGATGGAGGCTCCCACGCCCAGGCCGGGACAGCTTACTCTGTGGACCATGCAGAGCATTGCCCACGGCGCGGATTTTGTGAGCTATTTCCGGTGGAGGACCTGCACCATGGGTACAGAAATCTACTGGCACGGGATCCTGGACTATTCGGGCAGGGACAACCGGCGGCTGAGGGAAGTGCGGGACGTGCATGAGAAGCTTTCGCGGATGCAGGAGGTGGCAGGCTGTGCTTACGAGGCAAAGGTGGGCGTGCTGAAGGATTACGACAACATCTGGGACGCCCAGTGTGACAGATGGCATGAGCGGGTGGAGCGGGAGAGCCAGAAGAACCTGTTTGCGGCGGCTCAGTTCACCCACACGCCCCTTGATTATGTATACCTGAGGGAGGATACCACGGCGGCGGATCTGTCGCCCTACCGGGTGCTGTTCTATCCCCACGCAGCGATCCTCACGGAAGAACGCATGAAGGTGCTGGAGCAGTACGTGGAGCAGGGCGGCACGCTGGTGATGGGCTGTCGCACCGGTTACAAGGATCTCACCGGAAGGTGCGTCACCGATTATCTGCCGGGGCTGGCGGGAAAGATGACCGGAACGGATATTCCGGAATACAGCTTTGTGGCGCCTGATGAAGGAAGGGTGTATATAGACTGGGACGGCGAAAAAATAGAGGCGGCGGTGTTCAACGACATCCTCTCTCCCGCGAACGGCGGCGAGGTGCTGGCCCGCTATACGAACAGTTATTATGCGGGAGAACCGGCTCTCGTCAGGAAGCAGACCGGGAAAGGCGCGGCCTATTACTTTGGCGGGGCTTTCTCCATGGAGGCGGCCGGGACCTTCCTCAAAAAGCTGGGAGTGGCGGAAGCTTATGGGGATATGGTTGAGGTGCCGGAGTGCTGTGAGCTGGCGGTGCGGACAGACGGGGAGAGAAGGTTCCTGTTCATCCTCAATTATGCGGCGCAGGAGGTAAGGCTGAATCTGAAAAAGCCCATGACCGACCTGTGGAGCGGTGAGACGGAGAGCGGGGAAACTGCACTGGACCGGTATGGGGTGAAGGTTTACCGGGTGTGAGGAAGGTTCGGGAGGGACTGTTTTTATGGATATGAGAAAATGGTTTAAGGAAGCTCAGTATGGCATGATGGTGCACTGGGGGCTGTACTCTCTGCTGGGCGGCGAATGGAATGGGAGACGCAGCAGCAGCTACAGCGAGTGGATTCAGACGAATCAGAGAATTCCCATAGCAGAATATGAGAAGCTGGCAAAAGCATTCAACCCGGTATATTTTCATGCGGAGGAGTGGGTAAAGCTGGCAAAGGACTGCGGGATGAAATATATGGTTGTCACCAGTAAGCACCATGAAGGCTTTGCCATGTACCACTCAAAAGTGGATCCGTTTAATGTGGTGGATGCAACGCCCTTCGGCAGAGATGTGGTGGGAGAGCTTGCAGAGGCATGTTACAAGCATGGCTTGAAGCTTGGGCTGTATTACTCTCAGGATCTGGACTGGCATGAGGAGCACGGGGGAGGTTATCTGTCCAACCATATCCCCTGTGCCGGGACAGCCTGGTGCAACAACTGGGATTTTCCCCATGACGATAAGAAGGACTTTGATATTTGTTTCCGTAATAAGATCTATCCTCAGGTGGAAGAAATCCTGCGCAATTACGGGGAGCTCTGCCTGATCTGGTTCGATGTGCCCATGACCATCAGGGATGAGCAGAGCCGCCGGCTGTTCGAGCTGGTGAAGAAGTATCAGCCGGACTGCCTGATCAATTCCCGGCTGGGAAATGGGGCGTATGATTATGTGTCCCTGGGAGACAATGAGATCCCGGAATCCATGCCGGAAAATCAGGAGCTTGATCCGTCCCTGATGAATGAGCTCGGCGGCTTCAAGCCCTCCCCTTACGGCCTGTATGAGACGGCGGCCACCATGAATGACAGCTGGGGATACTGCGCATGGGATCAGAACTGGAAGGATGCGGAGCAGGTGGCTGCCATTAAGAAAAAGCTGAATGGTATGGGGATTAACTATCTTCTGAACGTGGGGCCGGACGGACTGGGCAGGATCCCGGCGGCCAGCCAGAGGATCCTGAGGGAAGTGGCGGCGAAGGAAGGCAGATAAACCGGAATGGGGTATTCCATCAGGAATGCGTCTCCCTCCATGCCCCCGGCGGCATATGGTAAATCTGCTTGAACCTTCTGATAAAGCTGGATACATTGTCGTAATCGGTGCTCATGGCAATCTGGGTGATGGAAAGGGCGGTGGTGGAGAGCAGGAACTCCGCCTTTTCCATGCGCAGCCGCGTAACGGTGGTATTGATGTTCTCTCCGGTGTGTTTCTTATAAAAGGCGGACAGGCTGGCATTTTCCTGGGAGAGACAGGAGAATATACCGTTCAGGGAATCTTCCTCTCTGTCTGTTCTAAAAGGGCAAAAGGTGGTATACTGTACAGCAAAAGGGATTGAGAGGCTTTTGGAGGCGCGTGTCAAACGGTTGCTTTGGGTGTAGCGCGGCAGGAGGGAATGCCATGAAGAAAACACTTCCCATCGGCAAGGATCAGTTTGCCAGAATACGGCAGGAAAATGCTTATGTCCGGAGGAACTCAGGATAAAGCTGGTTCAGTCGCTGTTGGAGGAGTACGCCAGGTATTATGAACTGCTGGCAGAGGGGCTGAACCGTTCCAGAACCTATAACGATCTGTTTGTGGAAGCTTATTGGGGCTTGAAGGAAAACAGACTTTCCCTGTTGGAAATGAGCGGCCTGATCGCCCTTTTGACCCGTGTGGTATCTGATTATTATGGGATCCGTCCGATCCTTTTGATCGACGAGTACGATCAGCCCATTTTATCCTGTTATGAAAATGGCTTCCACAATGAAATATAATCCCTGGTCGCTGCTCAATTATGCAGATCTGAAAAGGCTGGATAATTATTGGGTGAACACCTCTACCAATTATCTGATCCGCCATGCACTCAGCCAGGCGGACGAGAGCTTTGTACGCAGCTTTGACGAATTGATCACCAGGGGAGAGGTGGAGGTGGGGGTTTCCCTGGAAACAGCCTTTATTGAGCTGCAGGAATCCTATACGCTTTGGGGGCTTTTAGTGAATGCGGGCTATCTGACGGTGAAAGACCCGGAGGATGGATTTTTCGTTAAGGTTGGGATTCCCAATGATGAGGTGCGGACGGTATTATGCTGGAGGCAATGCGGCCGGGGCTTTCCCATGTGATAATTGAATTTAAG
>CAUWLJ010000024.1:0-38901 GCA_963559585.1 uncultured Eisenbergiella sp.
CTGCGAGGCTGCTCCGGCTGGCCTACGGTTCTCTGTTAAGTTCCTGGGCTCTTTTGAATGCCGGAGATGAAGAAAGCGGCTATGGCTATTGGTTTCCCGGAAAGGAAATGGATGGCAGTGCCTGCGGCGGTTTCGAACCGCTGTACGGAACCACGACCTGGCTGGAAC
This sequence comes from uncultured Eisenbergiella sp., assembly GCA_963559585.1. Taxonomy (GTDB): domain Bacteria; phylum Bacillota; class Clostridia; order Lachnospirales; family Lachnospiraceae; genus Eisenbergiella. The sequence continues at coordinate 169 of CAUWLJ010000024.1, forward strand.
AACCCTGTGCAGGGGGGGCATGGTATTATTCCTGCGAGATTGATCTGGGATTCTGCGGAGGTGTGCGCGGTGCTGCATCGGTTCTGGTACAGGATCCGGATTTTGGACTGACGGCCTATGGGGCTTGTTTGGAACGGCAGGGAGAGGGCTGCGTCCTTCATATATCTGACGGTGTGGGACGGCGATTTCATTATCTGGGGAAGGAGACGAAGCTGCATCTGAAGTTGAAGGGCTTCCGTTTGGCGGAAACAGCCGGGGTGCGGATCGGCCCTGGCGATAGCTGGTATGAGTTTTATTTGGAACAGGAACCAGGGGCATCTATAGCCGGAGAGGCACAGCTTATGACGGAAGGAAGCGGGGAATACGGAATAGAAGGAACAGATTTTGTTGTGAGAGAAGGGGAAAGGCAGAGATGGAAACCGGAAAGAGATGTAATCCGGATTGTGAGAAAATGACTATCTGTGTAGTGCATACACGGGAAAAAGGGATCTGTCCTTAAAGCGATATTCCTGTGGAAGAAACCAATCCAGCCCCTTGACAACCTCCCGCTCCAACGCTACAATAACATTTAATCTGCGGTGCGAAGCCGCAGGAAATGAAATATAAGCGAAGCGATAAAGAGGAGATAGTAAGAGTATGTGCGTTTTCAGAGAGCCGCCGGGTGGTGCGAGGCGGTATCGCAGTTCTCCGAACTGGCCTTTCAGTTCCCTTTGCCAACGCGGTTTCTTTTTCTTCAAATCAGCCTGTGAAGGCTGACGGATTGGGAAGCGCCAGTAGTGGAGGGCGGTTCGTCCCGTTACAGACAGGATAAGAGCATGTGGGAGACCACATGAAGCAGAGTGGTACCACGGAAATGAAAGCCCTTTCGTCTCTGCGCAGCGGCAGAACAGAGCCGCCTGTGCCGGAGAGGAAAGGGCTTATTTGATTGAACCGGAGAATGCCGGTGAAGCAGAGGAAAGCCGGCTGCTGTTCACGGCAGCCTCAAACATGTGCTGTTTGAGGCGTGAGAACATGATTCAGGAGTGAGCGGGCCTCTTTTACGCAGCAAAACATTGAATAGGCCCGCGAATGTTACTGTTCACCGGCTTGCCGGTGAACAGTAACGAAAGCCGCATACGCGGCAGAATGTGAGGTAAGAATGGAAAAAGTGTACAACCCCAAAGAGATCGAGAAAAAATGGCAGGGGATCTGGGCGGAGGAGAAAGCGTTTGCCGCCACGGATGATTATTCCAAGCCCAAATATTATGCGCTGGTGGAGTTTCCCTATCCTTCGGGACAGGGCCTTCATGTGGGGCATCCCCGTCCCTACACTGCCCTGGATATTGTGGCCAGAAAGCGCAGGATGGAGGGATACAATGTGCTTTATCCCATGGGCTGGGACGCATTCGGCCTTCCCACGGAGAACTATGCCATCAAGAACCACATCCATCCCAGAATTGTGACCAAAAACAATGTGGCGCATTTCAAGGAGCAGCTGCAGTCACTGGGCTATTCCTTCGACTGGGACAGGGAGGTGAATACCACCGATCCCAACTATTATAAGTGGACACAGTGGATCTTCCTGAAGCTGTTCAAGGCCGGGCTTGCTTACAAGTCGGAAATGCCCATCAACTGGTGTACCTCCTGTAAGGTGGGGCTTGCCAATGAGGAAGTGGTGAACGGCGTGTGCGAGCGCTGCGGCTCAGAGGTAGTCCGCAAGGTGAAGAGCCAGTGGATGCTGAAGATCACCGAGTATGCAGATAAGCTGATCGACGGCCTGGACGGCCTGGATTACATCGAGAGAGTAAAGGTTTCCCAGAAGAACTGGATCGGCCGCTCCCAGGGTGCAGAGGTGGATTTTGCGATTAAGGGAAAAGAGGAAAAGTTGCGCATCTACACCACCAGGCCGGATACCCTGTTCGGCGTGACCTACATGGTTATTTCACCGGAGCATCCTTATATTGAAAAATTTGCCGCACAGATCTCCAACATGGACGAAATCCGCGCCTATCAGGAGCAGGCGGCGAGAAAATCCGACTTTGAGCGTTCCGAGCTTGCCAAGGATAAGACGGGCGTGATGATCCAGGGGCTGACCGCCGTGAATCCGGTGAATGATACGGAGATCCCCATCTGGGTATCCGACTATGTGCTCATGAGCTACGGAACCGGAGCCATTATGGCAGTTCCGGCCCACGATGAGAGGGACTGGGAGTTTGCCAGGAAGTTTGGCATGCCCATTATCCAGGTGGTGGAGAGCAGCGACGGCCCTGTGGATGTGAACGAAGCGGCCTTTACCGATGTGGCCACGGGAAAGCTGGTCAATTCCGGGTTCTTAAACGGAATGGAGGTAACGGAGGCCAAGAAGGCTATAACTGAATTTTTGGAGAAAAAGGGAATCGGTACGCCCAAGAAGAATTATAAGCTGAGAGACTGGGTGTTCTCCAGACAGCGTTACTGGGGCGAGCCCATTCCGATCATCAAGTGTCCCAAGTGCGGCTATGTGCCTGTTCCGGAGGATCAGCTTCCCCTGGAGCTTCCCGATGTGGAAAGCTATATGCCCACGGACAACGGGGAATCCCCCCTGGCGGCCATGAGAGACTGGGTGGAGACCACCTGCCCCTGCTGCGGCGGCCCGGCAGAGCGCGAGACGGATACCATGCCCCAGTGGGCAGGCTCATCCTGGTATTTCCTGCGCTATGTGGATCCCACAAACGACGAGGCGCTGGCAAGCCCGGAGGCGCTGAAATACTGGCTTCCGGTTGACTGGTACAACGGCGGTATGGAGCATACCACCCTCCATCTGCTCTATTCCCGGTTCTGGCACAGATTCCTCTATGACCAGAAGGTGGTTCCCTGTCCGGAGCCTTACCAGAAGAGAACCTCCCACGGCATGATCCTGGGAGAAAACGGCGAGAAGATGAGCAAATCCAGAGGCAACGTGGTAAATCCCGACGACATCGTGAACGAGTTCGGCGCGGACACCTTGAGAACCTATGAAATGTTTATCGGAGCCTTTGAGCTGAGCGCCGCCTGGAGCCAGGAGGGCGTGAAGGGCTGCCGCAGATTCCTGGATCGGGTATGGAAGCTGCAGGAGCTGGTAAATGACCAGGAGGGCTATTCCAAAGAGCTGGAGACCAGGATGCACCAGACCATCAAAAAGGTTTCCAACGATTTTGAAAGCCTGAAATACAATACGGGAATTGCCGCCCTCATGTCCCTGATCAACGATTTCTACAAGGCCGGAAGCGTGACCAGGGGAGAATTCAGGACACTGCTTACCCTGCTGAACCCTGTGGCTCCCCATATGACGGAGGAGCTGTGGGAGATGATGAACTACGGCGGAAGGCTTTACGAGACCTCCTGGCCTGTGTGGGAGGAAGAAAAAACCCTGGAGAGCGTGATCGAAGTGGCCGTTCAGGTGAATGGAAAGGTGCGCGCTACCGTGAAGCTTCCTGCGGATGTGAGCAGGGAGGACGCCATCGCCGCCGGTAAGGAAGCCGTAGCCGACAGAATGAACGGGAACGTGGTGAAGGAGATCTACGTGCCCGGCAAGATTATCAACCTGGTGGTGAAGCCCTGATAAAATGTCCTGACGCAGCTCACGGCAGCCTCGGACCGTAAGTCCTGAGGCGCAGCACATATGCTTCAAGGCTGATGCAGCGCCGCGTTACCTGCGGCGCTGCATCAGTTTCATAATCTGGTTCAGCTTCAGAAGCTCTTCCGGCGAGCTGTATTTCCGGATCGCCTCAATGATCGTATTCATTTCATCGGGGGTGAAGGTGATGTTTGCCGAGCGGCTTCTCTGAGCCAGCGCCATCAGAAAGGGCAGCAGCTCCTTCTGAGACAGGTTTTTGCTTTCAAATACCATCTTCTGCAGGAAGTCAAGCTTTTCCACAGGAATGTCCTTTAACGAAGGCTCCTGCATCCATTTGGGTTTTTCTGAATAATCTGACATAAAAAATCTCCGTTCCGGAGCGTAAGCGACGGGAACGTCACTTTTCTCCTAAAAAATATTGGGCGGTTTACCGAAAGACAGCCGGGGGTTTGGACTGCGGCAGATGAAGCTGGGGTAAATATACCGCAGGACGGCCATGCAGAGGGCGGGAATGAATGTGCAGGCACGCTCTGGCGGCCCCGGCGGCTATGGAATTCATTGACAGCCTTTATTGCCCCGTTCCGGCTCCTTTCAGGAGGGCGCCGCCTGTGCAGGGTTGTCGGTATCGGTCGTCCCTTCGTCTGCCGCCTGGGTATCCGGGCTGCCCGGACCGGGGCTGAGCATTCGGAACAGCTCCTGCTGCTCAGGAGAAAGAAAGCCCAGAAGCATGCTCGTGGGGTCGCCGGAACCGAAGGGACCGGCCCCGCTCCCTTCACTGTCCTGAAACAGCTCCATCATCTGTTTCATGTCCTCATACATTTTCAAAGCACTCTGCATGGACTGGAACTGCTCCAGCATGGAACGAAGCTGGGGCGGGCAGTAAGCCTTGATCTGTTCACAGACGTCGGCCAGGGAAAAGGGAAGGGGCGCTTCGTGAAAGGCGTCAGGGTGCTTTTGGGTAAAGGAGATCGTATACTGCAGTTCCATGAATTTGATCATCACAACCAGACTCCTGCGGGCCTGCTCATCGCAGAAGGGCAGAAGTATTTTCATGATCTGGATTTGATTGGTGGTATACAGAGTGTCAAAGGTCTGTATCGGATCCTTCTCCTTTTTTTCCATAGCCCGGCCCTTCTTCCTTTCATAGAAATACTATGTGGGTTCCGGAAGCATAAGAACACTGGAAAGAAACTTTCCTATTGTATGAAAAGGTGTGCGTCTTGACGCACACCCGCGCCGGGCGCGATTGCCGTCAGGCAATATCTGCCTCCCGCGCGAGTGCGCATCCACAGCGGAGCGTCCTTTTTCATACAATAGGAAAGGAATTTTCCTATTGTATGAAAAAGGCAGGGCCGCAGGGGCCCTGCCTGTATTCAGGGTGATTTGGTTCAGCAGCAGAAACCGTTGCCGCCACCGCCGCAGCAGCACAAAAGGATCAGGATCCAGATCCAGCTTCCGCATCCGTTCCCCATGGAGGAATCGCCACATCCGCAGTTGTTATTTCCACCCCATCCGCCGCAGATTCCGTTTCCGCCGCCGCAACAGCACAGGAGGATCAGGATCCAGATCCAGTTTCCGCATCCGTTGTTATTGTTGTTGTGTCCGCATCCGCATCCACATCCGGTATTGCCGCATCCGCTTGCTGTTAAATCGCTCATGTTAAGCCTCCAAGGATTGATTTTTATGGTTTATTCTATGCCGCAGGGCCTGTCAGTGTTTCCGTGAAAAATGAAAGATGGATGATTTTTTAAAAAATGGAGATTGAAAGACGGGCTGAGGCGGGGAATGGACGCGGCACGAAATGAAAAACCCTACATAATGTAAGAAAAAGGGATTTTTCAGGCATGGATCGTGCGAGGAGACTGATAGGTGCACAAACCCAGCCGTCTGCGCCCTTTGACGGAAGCGGGATTACGGCTGCGATCCTGGATACGGGAATCGCCATGCACCCTGACTTTGGGGAACGGATAGCGGCCTTCCGGGATTTTGTGGGGCTGCGCAGGTTTCCCTATGATGACAGCGGCCATGGAACCCATGTGGCCGGATGCCTGTGCGGGGACGGACGCTGCTCGGGAGGCCGCTATGCGGGCGTGGCGAAGGGCTGTACATTGGTTGTGGGAAAGGTGCTGGATGAGAGGGGAGACGGAAGTATTTCCCATATGATAGAAGGGATCCGCTGGGTACTGAGTATCCGGGAAAGGTACGGAATCAGGATCCTGAACATATCGGTGAGTATGGGAGAGACGGGACAGCCGGAGCGGATGCGGCAGCTTATGGAATGCCTGGATGAGGCCTGGGATGCAGGGCTTTTTGTAGCGGTGGCGGCTGGAAATGCAGGGCCGGCTTCGGGGAGCCTGTCTCTGCTGGGCCGCGGCAGCAAGGTGGTGACGGTTGGCTGCCATGACGGAAAGGATTATAAGGGAAGAAAGCATTCCTGCGAGAGGATCTCCGGCCGGGGTCCGGCGGGCTCTGTATTGAAGAAGCCGGATCTGGTGGCTCCGGGGACGGATATTATGTCCTGCTGTGCATTTATCAGAAAAACGGCGGGAGGATACCGGGACGCTTATGTGAGGAAGAACGGCACTTCCATGTCAACGCCCCTGGCAGCAGGAGCGGCGGCGCTGTGTATGCAGAAATTCCCCCGGTATACCAACGAGCAGGTGAAGCGGCGGATCCTGTGGAGCGCTTCGGATCTGGGAGAACCCTGGAGCAAGCAGGGCTGGGGAATGCTGGATGTGGGAAGGATGCTGCGTGTCTGACCGGAAAACAGGCCTGTCAGACACGGCAGATATTGCCTGAGGGCAATCACGCCCGGCGCGGGTGTGCGTCAAGACGCACACTTTTTATAAACAACGGATTGACATATCCGGCATAATTGTATACAATAATACCTGAATTTAAGAATAACGAAATTCTTGCAAAGGAGAGCCGCCATGAGTACGAAGGAACCCTTTTCAAACCGCCCGGTCTATATGAATGAGAAGAACAACCTCCTTGAGATCGAGGAGCATATGTACATCCTGGATGATGTGGAGAAGCCAAACGTATTCCGCAACATGTTTCCCTATTCAGAGATTCCGAAGATCCCTTTTAACGACAGGATTGTGCCCCACAATATGCCTAAGGAGATCTGGATCACGGACACCACCTTCCGGGACGGACAGCAGTCCCGTGCGCCTTATACCACGGAGCAGATCGTGACCATCTACGATTACCTTCACCGCCTGGGAGGGCCCAACGGGATGGTGCGGGCCTGTGAATTTTTCCTGTACAGCAAGAAGGACCGGGATGCGGTCTACAAATGTATGGAGAGAGGCTACCAGTTCCCGGAGGTGACCAGCTGGATACGCGCAAGCAGGGAGGATTTCAAGCTGGTGAAGGAGATCGGCATGAAGGAGACGGGCATTCTGGTGAGCTGCTCCGATTACCACATTTTCATGAAGCTGAAAATGACCCGCAGACAGGCGATGGAGCACTACCTGAGCGTGATCCGGGAGTGTCTGGAGGAGGGGATCAGCCCCCGCTGCCATCTGGAGGATATTACCAGAGCGGATATTTACGGATATGTGGTTCCCTTCTGCCATGAGCTGATGAAGCTGATGGAGGAGTACCGGATTCCCATTAAGATCCGGGCCTGCGATACCATGGGCTACGGCGTGAACTATCCCGGCGCGGTGATTCCCAGGAGTGTGCCCGGCATCATCTATGCCATCCACACCCATGCGGGAGTGCCCCATTCCCTGATCGAGTGGCACGGCCATAATGATTTCTACAAGGCGGTTGCCAACTCCACCACCGCCTGGCTGTACGGCAGCTCCGGCGTGAACGCTTCTCTGTTCGGCATCGGGGAGCGTACCGGAAATACGCCTCTGGAGGCAATGGTCTTTGAATATGCCCAGTTAAAGGGCCATCTGAACGGCATGGACACCAGGGTGATCACCGAGCTGGCGGAGTATTATGAGAAGGAGATCGGCTATCACATCCCGGAGAGGACGCCCTTTGTGGGTAAGAACTTTAACGTGACCCGTGCAGGCATCCATGCGGACGGCCTTCTGAAAAACGAAGAAATTTACAATATTTTTGATACGGATAAATTTCTGAACCGTCCGGTGATCTGCGCCGTGTCCAATACCTCCGGTCTGGCAGGCATCGCCCACTGGATCAACACCTATTTTAAATTGAAAGGGCAGGAGCAGGTGGACAAGAATTCCGCGCTGGTGCATGAGGTGAAGCGCTGGGTGGACGAGGAATATGCAGGGGGCCGTGTGACCGTGCTGACGGACGGCGAGCTGATTCAGGTGATAAAGGAAGCCTGTGAGAAGCTGGGAATTGCCCTGGGCGGTCAGGCTGGAGAAGGGAATCATGAGTGAAAAGGAAAAGATTGCCGCGAGAGCGCAGGCGGCCGGGGAGACGGCAGACCGTTATTCTCTGAGAGGACGGGTTTATCATAGGCTGAGGGATGAGATTTTAAACGGGGCCTACCAGGAGATGGAGGAGCTGAAGGAGGCGGCCATAGCCAGTGAGATGGGTGTGAGCCGGACTCCGGTGCGGGAGGCCTTCCGCCAGCTGGAGCTGGAGGGACTTCTCACCATCATTCCCAACAAGGGAGCCTATGTGACGGGCATAACGGTAAAGGATGTGAAGGATATTTACGCCATCCGCTCCCTGCTGGAGGGGCTTTGCGCCAGATGGGCCACGGAGCACATCACCAAAGAGCAGATGGAGGAGATGGAGGAAAACATATATCTCTCCCAGTACCATGCCGGAAAGGGCCATGCGGAGCAGCTCACAGAGCTGGACAACCGTTTTCATGAGATTCTGTACGAGGCTTCAAACAGCAAGATGCTCAAGCACGTGCTCAGCGAGTTCCACGAATATGTGCTCCGCGTCCGCAGGAGAACCCTGTCCGACGACGCCAGAGGGGTGCAGTCCAATGAGGAGCACCGCCGGATCATGGAGGCCATCCGCCAGTCAGACGCCGATCTGGCAGAGCAGCTGGCAAACGCGCATATCAAAAAGGCATATACAAATATGGTAAAAAGAGGACTGTATGAGGCCTACGAGGAAGAAGGCTGAACGGAAAAATGGAGATAGTGTGAACAATAAGCCTGATGGCTTATTGTTTCACCGCCAAACAGGTTTGACTGGCTATTTGTGCCGGAGCGTCACAAATAGCAAGGATGGCAGAAGAAAAATTGCATTCGCAGTTTTTCTCCGCCTCGTCGCTTACGCTCCAGAATGGAGATTAATATGGAAAAAATCAGAATGACCACACCGCTGGTGGAGATGGACGGAGACGAGATGACCCGGATCCTGTGGAAGATGATCAAGGAGGAGCTTCTGCTTCCTTTTATTGATTTGAAAACCGAGTATTACGATCTGGGGCTGGAGCACCGCAACGAGACAAACGATCAGGTGACGGTGGAATCCGCGGAGGCTGCGAAGAAGTACGGCGTTGCCGTAAAATGCGCCACCATCACTCCCAACGCGGCCCGTATGAGCGAGTACAATCTGAAGGAAATGTGGAAAAGCCCCAACGGAACCATCCGTGCGATCCTGGACGGAACCGTGTTCCGTGCGCCCATCGTGGTAAAGGGGATCGAGCCCTGCGTGAGAAACTGGGAGAAGCCCATCACCATCGCCCGCCACGCCTACGGGGATGTATACAAGAACGTGGAAATGAAGATCGACAGGCCCGGAAAGGCGGAGCTTGTTTTCACGGACGGGGATGGAAAGGAAAGCCGGGAGACCATTTTTGATTTCAAACAGCCCGGCATCATCCAGGGCGTGCACAATACGGAGGCCTCCATCACAAGCTTTGCCCGGGCCTGCTTCCAGTACGCGGTGAGCACCAGACAGGATCTGTGGTTTGGAAGCAAGGATACCATTTCCAAGAAGTACGACCACACCTTCAAGGATATCTTCCAGGAGATCTATGAGAAGGAATACAAGGATCAATTCCAGGAGCTTGGGCTGGAATACTTCTACAGCCTGATCGACGACATTGTGGCCCGCATCATGAAGGCAAAGGGCGGCTTCATCTGGGCCTGCAAAAACTATGACGGAGATGTGATGAGCGACATGGTTTCCTCCGCCTTCGGCTCTCTGGCCATGATGACCTCCGTGCTGGTATCTCCCCAGGGTGTGTATGAGTACGAGGCGGCCCATGGAACGGTGCAGAGGCACTACTACAAGTACCTGAAGGGCGAGGAGACCTCCACCAACCCGGTAGCCACCATTTTTGCCTGGACAGGAGCCCTCAGGAAAAGAGGGGAGCTGGATGCCATCCCGGAGCTTGGCGCTTTCGCCGACAGGCTGGAGAAGGCTGTGCTTACCACCATAGAGAGCGGCAGCATGACGAAGGATCTGGCGCTGATCACCTCCCTGAAGGCTGTGAAGGTGTTGAACAGCCTGGAGTTTATCAGGGCGATACGGGAGAAGCTGAACGGCTGGAAGGAATATTGAAAAGTACTATACTGTGTGACAGATCAAAATGCTGCGGTGTCTGAGCCGGACAGAGTATGGAGATACAGCCTGGTATTTACCGTACCGGCGAATGCCGGTCATGGTAACAGTTCATCTCCGCCCTATTTACAAACCCGCTAAAGCCGTGCTAAAATGTTCCCTGCGTGAAAAAAAGCCAGACGAAGGAAACAGCCGGTTTTCCGGTATGGAGGAAAAGATGAGAAAATTAGTGGAACAGATTTTGAAATTCGGAGTGGTGGGGTTTGTCTGCTTCTTTATTGATTACGGGATCATGGTGGCCCTTACGGAGCTGTGCGGCGTGGATTCCACGATTTCCAGCGGGATCTCTTTTTCCGTGTCGGTGATCGTCAACTATATTTTGAGCATTACCGTGGTGTTTGACGCGGATAAGGAGGCCAGCAAAGGCGTACAGTTTGTGATCTTCCTGGTGCTCAGCATCATCGGGCTGGGCATCAATACGCTGATCATGTGGGCAGGCACGACCGTGCTGGATCAGTACATGGAACGGTCCTATATGCTGGTGAAGATCGTGGCTACGGCGGTGGTGATGGTCTACAATTTTATTAGCCGGAAGATTTTTATTGAGAAGCACTGAGCGTGAAAAAAGCTGCCGCAATCCCGTCATTTTAAGCCGGCGGGATTGCGTCCGAAAGCCTGTTCAACCGCAAGCCCCAGCTCCGCGCGATGCTTTACCTTATTTTCCCCAATGCCGTCCACATTTGCAGTTCCAACGATGCGTCCGTCAACAACAGCACAAAGATAAACCGACCTGTCGGAGCACTCCTTTTCAGTCAAGCACTGTTTTTCAAATTCTGCATCAAAAGAGGCTTCGTCCCTGTACGAGGATAAAAAATCTGTCTGCTCATGAGTGAGAAGAAAAACATCTAAAACCTCCTGGGCATCGTCACCGGAAGCGCTTCTAATGAACCCCTTCTTATTATTTTTCAGAAATATGTTTTTTGCGTACTTCATTACCTGCTTATCTCCTTCAGAATTTTTAAAATTCCCTTACTCTGCCTGGCTTATGGGAACGGCATTCCTATGCTGCCGGCCCTATTCCGACAGCTCCTCCCATTCCTCCATTAATTCAAGCAGCCTGGCATCCGCATCCTCCTTTTCCCTGGACAGCTCCTGAAGCCGGGGGACGTTGGTGCAGACCTCCGGAAGAACCATTTCTTCTTCGATCTGGGAAATGCGCTCCTCCAGACGGGAGATGGCTTCCTCGCACCGGCGGATGGCATTTTCCTTTTTGCGCTGTGCCGCCTGCGCCTCCTTCTGGCTTTTCCAGTCCTGCTTCTGGGCGGATTGAGAGGCGGGAGCGTCTGAGACGGAAGCCGTATTCCATGCGGCGGAGGGGAGGGCGTTTGTGCCGTCCTTCAGGCGGGCCGGGCTGGAGCCGCTTCCGTTTCCTGCTGCCGCGGCGGAATCCATACCGGTTCCCGCAAGCTCCGCCTTTTTCTCCAGATAATAGTCATAATTGCCCTGATAGACCGTGAGTGCTCCGTTTTCCAGCTCCAGGATGCGGGTGGCCGTCCTGTTGATGAAATATCGGTCGTGGGAGACGTAGAGCACGGTTCCGCTATAGCTGTTCAGCGCGTCCTCCAGAATCTCCTTGCTGGCGATGTCCAGATGGTTGGTGGGCTCGTCCAGGATCAGGAAATTGGCCTCGGAGAGCATCAGCTTTGCCAGGGATACCCGGCCCCGCTCACCGCCGGAGAGCATTTTTACCTGCTTGAATACGTCCTCCCCGGTGAAAAGGAAGGCGGCCAGAACGTTGCGGATCTCCGTGTTGGTGAGGGCCGGATAGTCGTCGGAGATTTCCTGGAAAATGGTTTTGTCAGGATGCAGGACGTGGTGCTCCTGGTCATAGTAGCCGATATGTACCTTGCTTCCGATGGTGATTTTTCCCGCGTCGGCCTGGGCCAGATCGTTGATGATCTTTAAAATCGTGGTCTTGCCCGTTCCGTTATCGCCGATGATGGCCACATGCTCCCCCCGCTTTAAGAAAAAGGAAAGCTCTGTAAAAAGCGTCTGCCTGCCGTAGGCTTTGGCAAGCCCCTCCACGGTGAGCACGTCGTTTCCGCTCATTACGCGGGGATGCAGCTCCATGTGCATATCGTCCCGTACCTGGGAGGGCTTATCCAGCACATCCATTTTCTGCAGCATCTTTTCCCGGCTTTCCGCCCTGCGGATGGATTTTTCCCGGTTGAAGGAGCGCAGCTTTTCGATTACGGCCTCCTGGCGGCGGATCTCCTGCTGCTGGTTCATGTAGGCGTGCCACTGGGCGGCGCGGAGCTGTTCCTTTTTCACCGCATAGTCCGAGTAGTTCCCGGAAAAGACGCCGGCCCTTCCGCCGTCCAGCTCCACCACCTTTGTGGCGATCTTGTCCAGAAAATACCGGTCATGGGAGACGATGAGCACCGCGCCCCGGTAGTTGACCAGATAGGTTTCCAGCCAGGAGATGGAAGCCATGTCCAGATGGTTGGTAGGCTCGTCCAGGATGATCAGATCCGGCTGGGTGAGAAGCAGACGGCCCAGTGCCACCCGTGTCTTCTGCCCGCCGGAGAGGGCGCCGGTCTTTTTCCCGAAGTCCTCCTCCGCAAAGCCCAGGCCCTTCAGCACGCCCACCACCTCGCTTCGGCAGCTGTAGCCGTTTTTCTGCTCAAACTGGTGGGTGTAGAGGGAATAGCGCTCCATCAGGGCTTCCAGCTCCTCTCCCTGGACGTGCTTCATCTGCTCCTCGCAGCTCCGGATCGTTTCCTCCAGTGTGAGCACGTCCCTTTTTACCTCCAGAAGCTCTTCGTAGATGGAACGGTCTCCATCCACAGCCGCATTCTGGGCCAGGTAGCCGAAACTCTTTTCCTTTCCCACTACCACCTGCCCCTGGTCAGGCTCCAGCTCCCCCACCAGGATCTTAAGGAGAGTGGTCTTGCCTGCTCCGTTGATGCCCACAATGGCCACCTTTTCGTAATCTTCTATATGAAAAGAGCAGTCCTTGAAAATGGTTTTTTCATGAAAACTCTTTGATACGTTCTGACAGTCTAAAATCATGTTTTCCTCACATTCTGCCGCGTCTGCGGCGTGCAGCCCGGGACAGCCTGTATGGCTGAACCGTTACCAGTTTACCGTGTCTTTCAGGGGGTGTCAAGCTACTGCTTACGGCGGCCTCAAACACAGTGTAAGCCTGGTAACAGTTCAGAGCGCGCCCACGGAGCAGCAACAGGCTGCTCCGCAGTTACTGTTCACAGCAGCCTCAAACGCCTGCCGTTTGAGGCGTAAGAACGTGATTCAGGGGTGAGCGGGCCTCTTTTGCAGCGCAAAACTTTCAATAGGCCCGCGAATGTTACCGTTCACTGGCCCGCCAGTGAACAGTAACGCTCCGCAAAACGCCCCCTCGGGGCTTTCCGCCGCGGCATTGACATTATTTTAACACTTAACTATAATAAATAGGGTTGCTGTTTCACTGGCAGGCCGGTAAACAGTAACAGAACAGGCAGTTATCGGTCAAAACTTTTTTTGGAGGCTGGATAAATTGGAAAAAGAGATTTCACAGGCAGTGATAGGGCGTCTGCCCAGGTATTTCCGTTTCCTCGGTGAACTGAAGGATCAGGGCGTGGAGCGGATTTCCTCCCAGGAGCTGAGCCGTCTGATGCATGTGACGGCCTCGCAGATCCGGCAGGATTTCAACAATTTCGGCGGCTTTGGGCAGCAGGGATACGGCTATAACGTGGAGTACCTGTATGCGGAGATTGCCAGCATCCTGGGCCTGGATAAGAAGCATCATCTGATCATCATAGGCGCCGGCAATCTGGGACAGGCGCTGGCCAACTACATGAATTTTGAGCGCAGGGGTTTTCTTTTTACAGGGATCTTTGATATTAACGAAGCCCTGCACGGCAGAACCATACGGGGGATAATGGTTCGCCCCATGGAAGAAATGCCTGCTTTTGTGAGGGAGAACAATATCGATATTGCGGTGCTCACCATCCCCAAGGAGGGAGCAGTGGAAACGGCGCAGAGGCTGGTGGAGGTGGGAATCAAGGCCATCTGGAATTTTGCCCACGTGGATCTGGATGTGTCCGCAGGCGTGCAGGTGGAGAACGTCCATCTGTCCGACAGCCTGATGCGCTTATCCTACACCATCAATCAATATGAAAAGGCAAACGGCGGACGGACGAAATAAGCGAAGCGGAAGTGTGAAAAAGTGTGCGTCTTGACGCGCATCCACAGCGGAGCGTCCTTTTTCACACAGCTATCTGAGCCGGTGCGCCGCAGATAGCTAAGAAACCGCATTTGCGGTTTCTTATTGCCCCGCCGCTTACGCTTCGGAATGGAGATTAGTATGGAATATCTGGTGACGGCAGAGGAAATGAAGGCATACGACAATGCCACGATACATTGCTTCGGCGTGCCCTCTCTGGTACTGATGGAGAGGGCCGCCTGGGGATGCGCCCGGGTGATCCTGGAGCGGGACAGGCGCCTTTCGGAGGCGCTTAACGCGGCGGGCGGGAAGAAAATCACGCCTCCACGCCGGACGCTGGTCCTGGCCGGGTGCGGAAACAACGGAGGGGACGGCCTGGCAGTGGGGCGGCTGCTGGCGCAGGCCGGATTCCCTGTGGATTTTGTGCTGCTTTCACGGGAAATGCCTGTTCCCGCCGGGGCGGCAGAGCCTTCGCAGCTTCCTTCTGATCCTGACAGGGAGGCGGACGAGGAAGGGCGTGTGCCGGCTGTTCTCTGGGAAAAATGTTCCCCGGAGACGCGGACACAGCTTTCCATCCTGGAGAAGTACGGTTATCCGGTAACCTATAAGCTGCCGGAGCAGGAATATGATATTATTGTGGATGCGCTTCTGGGAATCGGTCTGAAAAAGCAGGTGTCGGGAAACCTGGCGCGTGCCATAGAGTGGGTGAATGCCCGGAGGGCCTTCGTGCTGTCCGTGGACATTCCATCCGGAATCCAGGCAGATACAGGGGAAATCTGCGGCTGCGCAGTGCGGGCGGACGTGACGGTGACCTTTGCCTTCTGCAAGAGGGGACTGGCGCTGTATCCCGGAGCAGAGTATGCCGGAGAGGTAAGGAAAGAGGAGATCGGTATCACGCCGGACAGCTTTCTGGGCAGTCCTCCTGCCATGTTTACCTATCAGCAGGAAATCCGGACACTGCTTCCGGGGCGGCCCTGCACGGGGAACAAGGGAACCTTCGGGAAAGTGCTTCTGGCCGCAGGAAGCCCTGGGATGGCCGGGGCGGCAGTTCTGGCCGGAGAGGCGGTGCTGCGCACCGGGGCAGGCATGGTGCGTATCCTGTCCCCTGAGGAAAACCGGGTGATTCTGCAGACGGCGCTGCCGGAGGCGATGCTTTCCCTGTACGACGGAACGGGAGGCTGCGTTGAGAATGCAGTCCGCTGGGCGGATGTGATTGCCGTGGGCCCCGGCCTGGGAACCGGGGAGGAGGCCGGGAGAATACTGGAGCTCCTTCTTGACGGGAAGGAGGCCAGCGGTAAGCCGATGGTGATAGACGCGGATGCCATCAATCTTCTGGCAGGGGATAAGGAGCTGCTGGAGGCACTGATCCGGAAGCAGGCGGAGGAAGCCTCCAGGAGACAGCTGATCCTGACGCCCCATCCGGGAGAGCTTGCCCGGCTGGAGGGCTGTACCGTGGCGGAGGCGGTTCGGGACGCCGTCAGGATTACCGGAAAATGGGCGGACAGGCTGCAGGCTGCCGTCCTGTGTAAGGGAGCACGCACCGTGGTGAGCCGCCCGGACGGCAGCTGCTACCTGAATACGAGCGGAAACAGCGGAATGGCGGCGGCGGGAAGCGGCGATGTGCTCACCGGAATTGCGGCTTCTCTGCTGGCCCAGGGAATGGAGGCCTTCGAGGCCGCCTGTGCGGGAACGTATCTTCACGGCCTGGCAGGGGATGCGGCGGCAGGGCAAAAGGGGCAGTATGGCATGACGGCAGGAGACCTTACGGCAGCCCTGGGTGTGGTTTTATCAGATGAAAACGCAGGAGGACGGCGCTGCCCGGCGCGTCCCTCCTGGGCTTAGGCCGCCTGAACGCGGCGGAATGGAGCATAAATGAAAGAGTATCCTGATCAGTATAAAAGGGTATGGGCCGAGATCGACCTGAGTGCCCTTCACAAAAATATGGAGCATATGAAAGAAGCGCTGGCTCCCGGAACCAGAATGATGGCGGTGGTAAAGGCGGACGGGTATGGTCATGGTGCGGTTCCCATCGCTCATGAGCTGGAAAAGGAGCCCTGGCTGTACGGTTATGCCACAGCCACTGTGGAGGAGGCCCTGATCCTGAGAGGAGGCGGTATCCGGCGCCCTATTCTGATCCTTGGCTATGCGTTTCCGGATTCCTATGAGAGGCTGGCCAGAGAAGATATCCGGCCTGCTGTGTTTCGGGAGGACATGCTTCCCCACCTGGCCGCCGCGGCTTCTGCAAGCGGCAGACCCTTCCGGGTGCATATCAAGGTGGACACGGGGATGAACCGGATCGGCATCCGGCCGGATCCTTCCGGCCTCGCTTTTGTAAAGAAATGCCTGGAAACGCCGGGGCTGGAGGTGGAAGGGATTTTCACCCATTTTGCCAGGGCGGACGAGGAGGATAAGACGGCGGCCAGAAGGCAGCTTGAGCTGTTTACAGAGTTCAATAAGCGGATTCAGGAGGAGCTTCATGTGCGGATTCCGGTTCAGCACTGCTCCAACAGCGCGGGGATTGCAGAGCTGCCGGAGGCCAATCTGGATGTGGTGAGGGCCGGGATTTCCATGTACGGCCTGCGTCCCACGGATGTGGAGCGTCAGATCCCGGTGGAGCTGGCTCCGGTTCTGTCCCTAAGAAGCCGGATCGTTTATATCAAGGAGCTGGAGGAAGGACAGGAGGTGGGCTACGGCGGGACCTATGTGGCAGAAAGGCCCATGCGTGTCGCCACCATTCCTGTGGGCTATGGGGACGGCTACCCCAGAGGACTTTCCAACAGAGGCTATGTGCTGATCCGTGGAAAACGGGCTCCCATTCTGGGACGTATCTGTATGGATCAGTTTATGGTGGATGTGACCGGCATTTCGGAGGCGGCTCTGGATGATGTGGTGACGCTGATCGGGACTGACGGAGAGGAACGGATCACCATGGAGGCGCTGGGGGATCTGTCCGGCCGTTTCTACTATGAACTGGCCTGCTGTCTGAACCGGCGCGTGCCCAGAGTGTATGTGAAGGACGGCCGGATCGTGTACCGCAGGGATTCCTTCAGGGATTTTGGGTGAATACCCTCCCGGATTACGGCAATACTATTGTCAGTAGTTCATGAAAACAGCAGGGAGCATACCTTGAGAAGCGCTCCCTGTCAAGGGAGGCGTAGAAATCAAAATGCGGCGCGGAGATATTTATTATGCGGATTTAAGACCTGTGGTAGGCTCGGAGCAGGGAGGAGTGAGGCCCGTTCTCATCATACAGAACGATGTGGGCAACCGTCACAGCCCCACTGTGATCTGCGCGGCCATCACATCCAGGATGAACAAGGCCAAGCTGCCCACCCATATCGAGCTTCGGGCGGGCCAGTACGACATTGTAAAGGACTCTGTGATTCTGCTGGAGCAGCTTCGCACCATAGATAAGCAAAGGCTGAAGGACAAGGTATGCCATCTGGACAAGCCGGTGATGGCCCAGGTGAACCGCGCCCTGAAGATCAGCCTGGAGCTGATTACATAAAGGGAGGAAGGATCATTGGAAGATACACAGAAGACACAGCTTTTTGAGCAGACCCCTGTTCCGCGGGCGGTTGCAGCGCTGGCAGTGCCCACCATTTTAAGCTCTCTGGTGATGGTGCTGTACAACCTGGCGGATACTTACTTTGTGGGAATGCTCAACGACCCGGTTCAGAACGCGGCGGTGACCCTGGCGGCTCCGCTGCTTTTGGCCTTTAATGCGGTGAATAACCTGTTCGGCGTGGGCAGCTCCAGTATGATGAGCAGGGCGCTTGGGTGCAGGGACGAGGAGACGGTGCACAGAAGCTCGGCTTTTGGCTTTTACTGCTCCGTATTTTTTGGAATTCTCTTTTCCATGCTTTATCTCAGCCTTCAGCAGCCCGTGCTCACGGTGCTGGGAGCGGATGCGGGTACGCGGGAGTCAACCGCTGCCTACCTGTTCTGGACGGTGGGCTGCGGTGCGGCTCCGGCCATTCTGAACGTGGTAATGGCCTATCTGTTCCGCGCAGAGGGCGCGTCGCTGCATGCCAGCATCGGCACCATGAGCGGCTGCCTGCTGAACATTGTGCTGGATCCGGTTTTCATTCTGCCCTGGGGACTGGATATGGGTGCGGCGGGAGCCGGGCTTGCCACCTTTCTCTCCAACTGTGTGGCCTGTCTCTACTTTTTCGTGTTAATGTACATAAAGCGCCGCACCACCCATGTATGTATCCGCCCCGGAATGTTCTGCCTGAACCGAAGGATCGTCATGGGAGTGTGCGGCGTGGGGATTCCGGCCTCCATTCAGAACCTGCTGAACGTGACGGGCATGACGGTGCTGAACAACTTTACGGCAGCCTATGGCTCCGATGCGGTGGCGGCCATGGGAATCACTCAGAAGATCAACATGGTGCCCATGCAGATCGCCCTTGGCTTTTCCCAGGGGATCATGCCTCTGATCAGTTACAATTATGCCAGCGGGAACGCTTCCCGCATGAAAAAAACGCTTGTATTTTCCGCCCGGCTTTCTCTGTCCTTCCTGCTGGTGGTTTCCGTGGGCTACTACGTGGGAGCGGAGGGGCTTACCAGGCTGTTTATGAAAAACGAAGCGATTGTGGCCTATGGAACCAGCTTTTTGAGAGGCTTCTGCCTTGGCATGGTATTCATGTGCATCGATTTTTTGGCAGTGGGCGTTTTTCAGGCGGTGGGAATGGGAAAAAATGCGTTTATTTTTGCTGTACTGAGAAAGGTTGTGCTGGAGATTCCGGCGCTGGTGATCCTGAACCGCCTGTTCCCTCTGTACGGCCTTGCCTATGCCCAGCTTGTGGCGGAGGTGATTCTGGCTGCCGCGGCAGTCATCTCCCTTGCCCGCCTGTTTGGAAGGCTGGAGGGGAAGGCCCGGAATTCGTAGGCCTTCATCCCCTCCGGCGGCGGGCGGAATGCCTGGGAATTTTAGTTTTTGTCAACCTTTTCCACTTTTTGTCATATACTTTCCGGGTCTTTTTCCTTATAATAAATTATGATAGAAGGGCAGACCCATATGGCGCGCAAGGCTGTGTGGGTCTGACAAAAAGCAAAGGAGAAGGAAAAGCTTATGGACACAAAACGAAGGGAACTGGTTACAAAGGCCTATGACACGGCGGCACAGCTTATTTTGAAGGCGGCGGATACCTTTACGGAGCAGTTTCCGCCTTCCGCCAGCGTAAACAATTTTTACCGGCCCGGAGCCAATTATGAATGGACGCCCGGCTTCTGGACGGGACAGGTATGGCTGGCCTGGGAGAAGCTGGGAGATGAGAAGCTGAAAAGGACGGCTGAGATCGAGGTAAAGGATTTCCACAGGAGGATCCGGGAAAGAGACGGGGTGGATCATCATGATATGGGATTCCTGTACTGTCCCTCCTGTGTGGCGGCGTGGAAGCTGACCGGAAATGAGACGGGAAAAGAAGCTGCCCTGATGGCGGCGGACAATCTGATGGGACGTTTCCAGGAGAAAGGACAGTTTTTCCAGGCATGGGGAGAGCTGGGCGCGAAGGACAACTACAGACTGATCATCGACTGCCTGCTGAACATGCCCCTGCTGTTCTGGGCCGGAGAGGTGACGGGAGATCCCAGATATGCAGAGAAGGCCCAGGCCCACATCAGGACGGCCATGGAAAATATTATCCGGGAGGATAATTCCACTTATCATACCTTCTTCTTTGATACGGAGACGGGCCTGCCACTTAGAGGCGTGACCCATCAGGGCTACAGGGACGGCTCCGCCTGGGCGAGGGGACAGGCCTGGGGCGTGTATGGTTCCGCGCTGGCCTATAAATTCCTGCGGGACGATGCCTATGTGGACATTTTCTGCAGGGTGACCGACTATTTCCTGGAGCATCTGCCTGAGGATAAGATTCCCTATTGGGATTTTGATTTCACCGACGGCAGCGACGAACCCAGGGACTCCTCCGCCTCCGCCATCGCGGTTTGCGGTATGCTGGAGATGAGCAAATATCTGCCCGAAGAAAAGGCGGCTTACTATACGCAGAAGGCGGAGGAGCTGGTGGAAGCGCTGATCAGAGAGTGCGCCGTCACCGATCCTTCCGTTTCCAACGGCCTGCTTCTGCATGGCACCTACGCGAAAAGCTCGCCCTACAACACCTGTAAGGACAACGGTGTGGACGAGTGCGTGGCCTGGGGGGACTACTTCTATATGGAGGCGCTTACCCGCCTGATGAAGGATTGGGAGCCTTACTGGTATTAAACAAGACAGAAAACGGACAGAGGCGGCCTGCGGAGCGGGCCGCCATATTAAACCGAAAAGAGATACATATAGATGGAGGAACCTATGAAAGGAAAGAAATTTTATGACAGACCGGATTCCAGCTATTTTGTGCCGGACGCCGGAGCGGCTGCAGACTACTGCAGAAGGCACTGGCCGGAGGAAACAGAGCACATCCTGAGAATTGCGGATGAGGTATGCCGGAACTTTTTTTTATTTGACCTGAACTGGGATATGGAGAGAACCTACGAGCCGGTGGTTTTTGATAAGGAGATCGACTGGAGCATCCGTCCCAATGGGGATCCGGAGTTTGTGTGGCAGTTTAACAGACACCGCTTTTTTATCTGCCTGGGACAGGCCTATGCGCTGACCGGGGATGATAAATATGTGAAGGGTTTTTTGCGCCTTGCCACGGACTGGATGGATAGAGTTCCTTTGAAGAAGGAGAATGAGACAGGCCCCTGGCGTATGCTGGAGACGGGCCTGCGCGGAGAGACCTGGACGAAGGCGCTGCGCTATTTTAAGGACAGCCCTCTGCTTGCCGAAGACTTTCTGGAGCGTTTTCAGTCCTGCTTAAGGCTCCATGCCGAAAGGCTGGTGGAGAAGGGCGGGGACGCAAGGCTTCAGAGCAACTGGTGTGTGCTGGAGAACAGCGGCCTGTTTGAGATTGCACTTGGCCTTCCGCAGGACGAACAGACCCGGGAGTGGATTTCCATTGCGCTGGACCGTCTGAGCCGTT
Organism: uncultured Eisenbergiella sp.; assembly: GCA_963559585.1. GTDB lineage: Bacteria > Bacillota > Clostridia > Lachnospirales > Lachnospiraceae > Eisenbergiella. The sequence continues at coordinate 21,416 of CAUWLJ010000024.1, forward strand.
CCCTGCGCGTTCAGGTCTATGAGGACGGAAGCCAGTGGGAACAGTCTCCCATGTATCACAACGAGGTGTATCACTGCCTGTGCTGCGTCATCTATCTGGCAGAAAAGAACGGAATCCGGCTTCCCGAGGGCTTCCGGGAGCATGTGCACAGGATGGCGCGGGTGAATCTGATCTGGAGAAAACCGGACGGACATCAGTTCACCCATGGAGATTCGGACGATACGGAGCTTACGGACGTGCTGGCTATGGGCGCTTATCTGTTCCGGGATCCCCAGCTGAAATACGCCTCCTCCCCCCGCCTTGACTTCGAGGATGCCTGGGATTTCGGAAGGGAGGCCTGGGAGAGCTACGAGGCCATGGAGGCGGAGGAACCGGACTTTACCTCCGCCCGGCTTGACGATTCCGGGAACTATTACCTGCGCCAGAGCTGGGAGAGGGATTCCAACCTGCTGCATTTTGCCTGCGGAACCATGAGTACGGGGCACTGCCATGGGGATAAGCTCCACATCAGCCTGGTGCTGAACGGTGAGGACGTACTGGTGGACGGGGGCCGTGCCACCTACATGAACGTACCTCTGCGCTTTGAGCTGAAGGACAACCCGGGCCACAACACCACCACGGTGGACGGAAAATCCTTTACCGCCTTTGAGGACTCCTGGTATACCCGTAAGCTTTCCCTGCCTGTGAACCGTTTCTTCCGAAAAGGGAGACTGGCGGAGTATGTGCAGGGAGGCCATCTGGGCTATATGGAGGACGGCATTTTTGTGAACCGCCGCTGTATCTGGATCAAACCGGATATTTATATCATCAATGATGAATTCTATGTCCCTGGCAGGAAAGGCCAGGAGGGAGACGCCTCCGGCAGGCATACCTACAGGCAGTTCTTCCATCTGGCGCCGGAGGGCGAAACCCGGGTTCAGGATGGAGGGGCCGTCTTTACAGGAAAGGAGACGAAGGCCTTCTTCTCCTTCCCCACGAAAGGGATTACCCTGGAGCAGAAGAAGGGAACCTGCTCTGCCCACTACAACCAGAGCCAGGAGAATGTGTGTGTGCAGAGCGTTCTGGAAAAGGAAGGCTTTGCCAGCATGCTTACGGTGATAAACGGAGGCCCGAAGGAGACGGCGGTTCCTGCATGCGTGGAGCTGATTCCGGTGTCCAGCCACACTATGGGCAGGGAATTTGAGGAGTGGGAGGCCCAGGCGCTCCGTATCTGCGTAGAGGACAGGTGCTATGTGGTGATCATCTGCCATGACGAGGTATTCCACGGGTCGGATGCTCTGATTGCCGGGAACTGCTTTGCGGCAGGAAACGTGTGTGTGTTCGACCGGACGGGCTGCGCGCAGGAGCAGAGACTCTACGCAGGAGAGGTGCTGCATGTTTAAAGCCTGTTTTGAAGCATAAGAGAGGACGGCCGCCTTCCGGCGGCCGGAGAAGAAGATGAAAAGAAGCGGAAAAGCCTATCGAAGACTGGTTCTGTCCTTTGCACTGATCTTTTTGATTCCCATAGGGATGAGCCTGGTATTTTATCTGTATATCTATCATACCGTCAGCGGGCAGACAGAGACTGCCAATCGAAGTCTGCTCAGCACGGTAAAAAGCGCCTGTGACAGAGAATTCCGGTTTTATGAAAATATGCTGGTGCAGCTTGCCCTGAACAGCTCCGTGCAGGAGCTGGCCGCTGTGCGGGGAGAGCTTGGCAGGGAGAGCGCCTTCGATCTGTACGATCTGTACAATGAGATCTCCTCCATGCTGGTGTCCGTGAACAAGAACGGGGATTACTGCCGGGATATGTTTGTCTATTTCAGGAACAGTGATGAGATCATCTCCTCCTATGGATGTATGAGCCTTGACATGTACTGTGAGCTGTACTGCGGAGACGGTTCACAGATAAAGCAGGAGCTGCGTCAGGAGCTTACAGAGTACCATTTCCGGGATGCGGCCAGGATGGAGAGTCGTTGGACGAAGGATAATCCGGTGCTTCTTCTGACCATGTCGGCCCTGTAGGGAAAACCCGGGGATTCCACGGCCATGGTGGGACTGTGGCTGGACATGGGAGCCATGAACCACAGCGTGGAGGCTGTGGAGTGGGAAAACGGCCTGGACTGGCTGATCCTGGATGAGAACGGACAGGTGCTCAACCTTATGCAGGAGGGAGAAGGGCCTGAAATCTCCTATGAAGAAGGCGGACTGGAAGGGCAGAAAACGGCGTGGAAGGGAAAAGAATACCTTGCCTATACAGCGGCCTCCCAGGAGGGCGGGCGCAGATATGTGCTTCTCATGTCGGAATCCCTGATCAGCGCCAGGGCGGGGCAGATACGCAATGCTTTTCTGGCTGGCCTTCTCCTGTGCACCTGCCTGGGCTTTGCGGTAGCTGCGGAGATGATGAGGGTGAACTATTCCCCGCTGAAAAAGATCATGGAGCTGTTCCGTACCCAGGGAGGGGATCAGGAGGACTGGGATAACGAATATCAGTATCTGGAAAACAGCGCGGTTTCCTTTTTTAAGGAGCATTCCGACTTCCGCCAGCGGGTGGAGGAGAACCGCAGGACGCTGCGCCAGTATTATCTGGCCAGTCTCCTGGAGGCGCCCTATGATGCGGCGCGGGATGAGCAAAGCCGGGCCGCCGCACCGGGCATGGATACGGGGAGCAATCTGGTGCTTCTGTTCCATATCCAGGAGAAGGAGGGGGATTCCATGGATGGCCTGAAGCGTTTCATCGTCCGGAATGTGTTCGGCGAGGGGATCGGAGAACATTTCCGGCAGGAGACGGTGGAACTTGGGGAAACGGTGGCCATGGTCCTGAACCTGGGAAGGGGGCAGGAGGAGTATGAGGAGCTTTTGATGGATACTGCGGACGGACTGCAGCGTTTTATTCAGGAAAATTTCGGATTTCATGTAGCGGTGCTGGCAGGGGAGCCTCATGAGGGGCTGGCAGGCATTCATGAATCCTTTCTGGAGGCCGTAAAGGCGGAGGAATTTCTGGATGCGCCGGATGTGGATTTCATCAGCTACAGGGAAATCAGGAATCGTTCCAAAGGCAGCTATGCCTATACCCGGGAGCAGGAGGAAAGAATCCTTGGCGCGCTGGTATCCCGCAATACGGAGCTTGCCGTTTCCTATATCAATAAGGTTCTGGATGTGAATTTCCTGGAAAACAGGCTTTCCCCGGATATGCGCAGATGTCTTCTGTATGACCTGGCGGGCACGCTGATGAAGGCTTCCTCAGAGACAGGCCTTCCGGCCAAAAATGAGCGGGGGGGGGTACAAATGGAATGGGAGCTGGAGGAGCTGGCCGGGAAGAAAAGCCTGAAGGAGGTCAAGGCCATTTTAAAGAAAATGGCGGAGGACGTGAGCGAAACGGAGCCGGACGGCGCGCAGGAGAACCAGAGCAGACAGCTCTGCCAGGAGGTGCTTTCTTATATTAATGCCAACTACAGCGATCCGGATCTGAACATTTCCCAGACCGGGCAGCATTTCCATATGACCCCTGCCTACCTGTCCTCCATCTTCCGCAGGGAGATGGGAGAGAGCCTGCTTAAAGTAATCACTCAGACCAGGGTGAGGAAGGCTGAGGAGCTGCTCAGCCAGGGAGTGAGCGTGGTGGAGGCAGGAGAGCGGGTGGGCTTTAGGGACAGCTCCACCTTCATCCGCACCTTTAAAAAGTACACAGGCGTCACTCCGGGACAGATAAAAGGGACAAAATGATAGGGAATTTTAGTTTTTGTCAGTGGTTTCGAGATTTTGTATATATAAAATGTACATAAAATGCGTTATTATTTCCTCATAAAGCACACGAAATGCACAATTAGCAAAAAGCGGATGTGCTGACTAAAAAGGAGGAAAAGGTAATGAGAAGAAAGTGGAAAAAGTCAGCTGCTCTGTTTGCAGCGCTGACGATGGCCGGATCCCTTCTGGCCGGCTGCGGAAGCAGCACGGAAACTTCCAATGAGAATGGAGGAGCTTCCGAGCCTGCCAAGACGGAGGAACAGGCGGAGAGCGGCGCGGATGCAGGGGCATCGGCAGAGCCCTCTGAGGTATCCTATCCCCTAGCCGACGGAGGGGAGCTTACCTACTGGCTGCAGTTAAACGGCAACGTATCCGCCAATTTTACCAATCTGGGAGATACGGAGCTGGGCAAGGCCTGGCAGGAGAACACAGGAGTGACCATAGAATTCCAGCATCCCGCCGCCGGACAGGAGAACGAACAGTTCAACCTGATTGTGGCGGACGGTAATCTGCCGGATATTATGGAATGGCAGTGGCTGAACAAGTATCCCGGCGGCCCTGCAAAGGCCATTGACGATGGCATTATCATTCCCTTTAACGACATCATCGACCAGTACTGCCCGAACCTGAAAAAGTACCTGGCCGAGAATCCCGACATTGACAAAATGGTGAAAACGGACGAAGGCGAGTATTTCGCATTCCCCTTCATCCGCGGCGAGGAGGGCCTGTGCTACACCGTAGGCGGCTTCATCCGTCAGGACTGGCTGACGGAGCTGGGGCTTGAGGTTCCCACCACGGTGGACGAGTGGCATACCGTGCTGACCGCTTTCAAGGAGAAAAAGGGTGCGGCGGCTCCTTTCTGCTTTGACTGGTCCAATTTCAAAAAGTCCAATCCCATTGCCTTCGCATACGGCGTTGGAACGGCCAATGACAGCAATTACTATCTGGATGATAATGGAGAGGTTCAGTTCTATGCCTCCTCTGATCAGTTCAAGGAATATCTGATGACCATGAACCAGTGGTATAATGAAGGGCTGCTTGACCGCGACCTGGCTACTCTTAACGGTGACCAGATACTCTCCAAGATGACCACTGATCAGGCGGGCGCGTCTGTGGGCTGGGCAGCATCCCGTATGCAGGTTATGATTACCACCGCACAGGCTTCAAATCCGGACTACATGCTGGTTCCTACCCCGGTTCCCACTCTGAAGGAGGGAGAGACTCCTGTATACGGCTTCATCGAGAATCAGTTCCCTGATGTGGGAGCCGCCATCACCTCCAGCTGTGAGAACGTGGAGCTGGCGGCCAGATTCCTGGACTACGGCTATTCAGAGGAAGGCCACAATATGTTTAACTTCGGTACCGAGGGCGTTTCCTACAACTGGGAGGGCGATCATGCCGTATATACCGAGGAAATCACCGCAAATCCCGATGGATGGCCCATCGCTCAGGCGCTTGGCAAGTACATCCGCGGCAACTATAACGGGCCCTTCGTTCAGGACATGAACTATCTGGAGGAGTATCTGCAGCTTCCTACCGTAAAGGAATGTCCCACCACCTGGGCCGTGGAAACCGCAGCGGAGCATACCATGCCCAATGTAACCCCTACCCAGGAGGAGGCCGACGAGCTGGCCACTATCCACAATGAGATCAATACCTATGTGGACGAGATGGTGCTGAAGTTCATCTTCGGAACGGAGAGCTTCGACAGCTGGGATACCTATCTGGAGACTCTGAACAATATGGGGCTTCCCAGAGCCATTGAGATTCAGAAGGCGGCTCTGGAGCGCTACAATGCAAGATAAGCTTCTTGAAAATGCGCGAAGGGCGGCGGCCTGAACAAAGGCTCCGCCCGGAGGGGTGCAGAGCCGGAAGCCTGAAAACGGCTTCCGGCTCTTTTTATAAAAAGAGAGGATTGAAGCGATGAAGGGAAATTCATTTGGGCAAAGAGTGAAGAAGGACATGCGCAGAAACTGGTCCCTCTATCTGCTGGTGCTTCCGGTGCTCATTTTCTATGCCATTTTTATGTACAAGCCCATGTATGGGGCAATCATTGCATTTATGGATTATAAGCCTGCCAAGGGCATATCGGGCAGCGACTGGGTAGGGCTTGAAAACTTTATCCGGTTCTTTACCGGGCCTTATTTCTGGCGGCTTCTGAAAAACACGCTGCTGCTTTCTATTTACAACATCATCTGGGGCTTCCCGGCTCCCATCATTCTGGCCCTGCTTCTGAACGAGGTGAAGAATAAAAAGTTCAAGAAAACGGCGCAGACCATTACCTATCTGCCCCATTTCATCTCCCTGGTGGTAGCCTGCGGAATGATCAAGGATTTCTGCCTGACCACGGGGCTTTTCAATGATATTATTACCCTGTTCGGGGGGGGAGGCAAGTCCGCTTCTGCAGAATCCCGCCTACTTCAGGACGATCTATACGGTATCCAGTATCTGGCAGGAGGTGGGCTGGGGCTCCATCATCTATCTGTCGGCCCTGTCCGGAGTGGACAGCCAGCTTTATGAGGCGGCGTCCATTGACGGGGCAAACCGCTGGAAGCAGACCCTGCACGTGACGCTTCCGGGCATTGCGCCCACCATCATCATCATGCTGATCCTGCGTATGGGCTCCCTGATGAGCATGGGCTATGAGAAGACAATCCTTCTGTACAATCCTTCCACCTATGAGACGGCGGACATCATTTCTTCTTATGTATATCGTGCCGGTCTGCTGGAGCAGGATTGGAGCTATTCAACGGCAATCGGTCTGTTCAACTCTGTGATCAACTGCATTCTTCTGGTGGTAACCAACCAGATCAGCAGACGGACGACAGAAAGCAGCCTGTGGTAAGGAGGGTCAGATATGAAGGTGAAGGTATCAAAGGGAGAGAGAATCTTCCGTGTATTCAATTATATTTTTCTGTCCATAGTTGTCCTGCTCTGCCTGTATCCCATGTGGCATGTGGCCATGGGCTCCATCAGCGACGGCAGCAGGCTGATTTCCCACAGAGGGCCGCTGCTTGCGCCGCTGGGCTTCAGCATGGATGCTTATATCCGTGTGTTCAAGAATCCGAATATTCTTACAGGATATACGAACACCTTGTTTATTCTGGTGATCGGCGTTATACTGAGCCTGATCATGACCTCTCTGGGGGCTTACTTTTTCTCCAGAAAGGGAGTGATGTTCAAGAAGCCTCTGATGATGCTGGTTATGTTTACCATGTTTTTCTCCGGCGGCATGATCCCCTTCTATATGACGCTGCGGGACATGCACCTGACCAACAGTCTGTGGGGACTGATCGTTCCTTTCATGGTGAGCACCTACAATATGATCATCCTGCGCACCTCCTTCGAGGCCATCCCTGAAAGCCTGATGGAGGCGGCCAAGATTGACGGCGCGGGCCATATCACCATCCTCATCAAGGTGGTGCTGCCGCTTTCCAAGGCGATCCTGGCGGTTATGGTGCTTTATTACGGCGTGGCGATCTGGAACGGATGGTTCTGGGCATCTGCCATCCTTCGTGACAGGGACAAGTATCCGCTGCAGCTCATCCTCAGAGAGATTCTTCTGTCCAACGATTCCCAGGCTATGTCCGGGGGAGCGGGAGGAGACGCGGAGGCGATCTCCCAGACCATCAAATATGCGACGATCATGGTTGCCACAGTGCCGATTCTGTGCGTGTATCCTTTCCTGCAGAAGTATTTTGCATCCGGCGTTATGATCGGCGCGGTAAAGGAGTGAGTGTGAATTGAAGGAAAAAAAGATCTGTGTGAAGCCGGCCCCGGATATGGGGCTGGCCTTCTCGCTGGATACGGACACGCTTGGCATAAGCGTACAGGCCGGAGGGGCAGTATGGGATACAAGAGCGGATTTCTGCCCCTCCATCATTACGGATGAAGGCGCGCTGCCCTTCACCCGCTGGAAACAGATCCGCCATGAGAGGGTGAAAACGGGCTTCGGGGAAGGGATCAGAACCTCCTTCCGCTGTCTGGACGGGGATGAGGCCTCCTATGCCTTTGATATCCTCTGCTGGGCGGAGGAGACGGGGAAGGACGAGGATGAGCGGGGAGTGCGCCTGCACTGCGAATGGTTTCCCATCCGGGAGACCGGGCTTTCCATCCGGGAAGTCCGCTGGCCCGGCCCCATGGAGTTTTCCAATCCCTCCAGAGACTGGTATACCCTGGTGAACCAGGGACAGGGTGTTCTGATTCCCAATGACTGGGCCGTGCCTGTGAACAGCCTTTCCTTTCAGGGAAGATTCCTGACAGCCGGAGGCTATATGCCCTGGTTCGGCCAGGTGAAGGAGCGGCAGGGCTATATCGCCATCGCCGGGACGCCCTGGAACGCAGGAGCCTATGTGGAGCATCCGGCGGGCGGCCCCCACACCAGCATCGGTATCTGGTGGGAGCCAAGCCTTGGAAAAATGGATGACAGAAGGTGTGTGACCTATACCTTCCTTGAGGACTGCGACTACAACGATCTGTGTGCGGTCTACAGAGATTATGCCAGACAGACCGGCCTTCTGGTGACGCTTAGGGAGAAAGCGGCCAGAGTGCCCTCTGTGGAAAAGCTCACAGGCTGTGCCTTCGTCCACTGCGGCATCAAGACGAAGGTGAACCCTCTTTCCGATTTTTATGACAAGGACCAGCCTGACAAGAACGACCATGTGACCCCTTTTGAGAAAAGGGAGCGCCTGATCAGGGACTTTTCCCGCCTGGGTGTGGAGAAGCTGTACCTCCATCTGGACGGCTGGGCAGAGCCGGGGTATGACAACAAACACCCGGACTATCTGCCAGCCTGCACAGAGGCCGGAGGCTGGGAAGGCATGAAGAAGCTGGCGGACACCGTGCACGAGTGCGGCTATCTGTTCGGCATCCACGACCAGTACCGGGATTTCTACCTGGATGCGGAAAGCTTTGATCCGGAGGAAGCGGTGCGCCTTCCCGACGGCTCCATGCCTCAGCACAGCCGCTGGGCCGGAGGCCCCCAGTCCTACCTCTGCGCTTCCAGAGCCCCCTACTATGTGAAGCGCAATTTCCATGAGATCGCGGCAAACGGCATTCACCTGGACGGAGCCTACCTGGACGTGTTCACCTGCAACGAAGGAGACGAGTGCGCCAATCCGGCCCACCGCATGAGCAGGAGGGAATGCTACGGCTACAGAAAACAGTGCTTTGACTGGCTTCTGTCCAGAAACATCCTGCCCAGCTCGGAGGAGGTCTCCGACTGGAGCATGCAGAGCCTGGTGTTCTGCCACTATGCGCCCTATCACTTTATGCTCCAGAAGCCCGGAGCCGACCGGGAAGGAATCCCGGTGCCCCTTTTCAACCTGGTCTACCACGACTGCGTGGTGGAGCCCTGGATGATGGATATTCTTTCCTATACGGACGGAGCGGGAAAGGAACACAGGGAGGACCTGATGCTCTACGCTCTCTTAAACGGAGGAGCGCCCTACCTGGTGCGGGACGGCGCCTATGAGAATACCGACGGCTCCTTTGCAGGCTGCGACGGCCTTACCCCGGAGGAAACGGCGGCCCGCTGCCTGACGGTACAGAGGCTGCATGAAAAAGTGGCCTTCTCCCGCCTCCTGCGCCATGATCTCCTGGATCCGGAAGGGAAACGCCAGACCAGCCTGTTTTCCGACGGGACGAAGGTGACGGTGGATCTGGAGAAGGGGACCTATACCATAGAATAATACGGTTGCACCCATGCTTTAAGAAAAGTTCTGTGTGTTTATGGAACTTTTCTTAAATGGGATCACTCGCTATCTACAAAATATAGGAGGATGAAGATGTTACAAAAAAAATTAGTGTTATTATTCCTGTTTATAATTCTGAAAAATGGATAGAAGCATGCCTGGATTCAGTTATTAAGCAAATATTTTTATAATATTGCAGAAGGAGGAAATGAAATGAATCCTCAAATTACAGTACTTATGACTTCTTACAATACGGGTAGGTATATTAAGGATGCTATAAACAGTATTCTTTCGCAAACTTACCAAGACTTTGAACTAATCGTTATAAACGATGGTTCAACGGACAATACGGATGAAATAGTGACTGGTATTCGGGATGATAGACTTCGGTATATAAGATCAGATAAAAATCAAGGAATTCCTTTTTCTAGAAATCTTGGATTGGACATGGCTCGAGGAAAATACATAGCTATTATGGATTCAGATGATATTGCGCCTCCTTATCGTCTTCAGGATCAATATGACTATATGGAGAGTCATCCAAACGTGGGAGTTTTGTCTGGGGACGCTTTTAACTTTGGAGTGGAGAACAGATACCGGGTAGCGATTCAAGGGAACGAAAGAATTCAGTACCGCTTTTTCTTCCGGTGTCCGATCAACAATCCTGCTGCAATGATGCGCAAGGACATACTAGAACGGGCGAATATCAGGTATGATACCCGATATTCGGTTTGTAGTGATTATAAGTTCTGGATTGATCTACTGAATCGGACATAATTTGCAAACCTAGGCGGGAAGCCCTATGTTTTTTATCGCACTGGCCACTCGGAAAGTATTACCACGGAAACCAGCCAGTTGGAAACGGTACGGGAAAGGGATCAGGTGGTAAAGGAAATTTCATATGGTTTTCTTGACCGCTTTGGACTTTTCCTGTCCAAGGAGGAATATGATACAGTTTACATCTTTCGTAGTTATGAGGAAAAGCATCCCAATATTTCGGATTATGAGAAAATGGCTGAATGCTTAGAAAAGTTGATTAAACAAGGCAAAAATGTAATGGCAAGGAGTGATTTATGGGAGGAAGAAATGCGATTTTGGCTTGCGAAATGTAAACAAATAGTAACCTAAAGGAAGAATAAGGATAGAACTGCAAATACAGCTACCTCATAAGGAGGGAAAAAATGGCACACCGATTAAAAATAAGGAAAGCAGGCAAAAGACTTAGGATCAAGAATCCTTTGTTCCGTTTATTGGTGGACTGCAGAAAACAGTGGGGATGGCTGGCGATGCTTGTTTTTTCCTATTTTTTCGCCGGATTATTTAAAAGTCGGATTGCATTGCAGTTCGGGAATATGACGGATGCGGCGCTGACTAAGAGACCAGAGGCAGCAATAATATATGTGCAGCCTCTGGTTTTTTTACTTATTCTGGATCTCATCAGGGGTGTAATAACTTATATCGTGACTGCGCAGACGACGGAACGGATGTTTTTTGATATGAAGATGAAAATCTTCGGAAAGATGAACCACCTTGGAACGGAAACGATTGAAAAGCAGCTGCGCTCCGGAGATGTGGTCACGCGCGTCAACAGCGACCTGAATTCGCTGTGTGAGGATCTTGCCGGCAAGTATACCTGGTTTGCAAGGGTATTTTTCACAGCAGTGATCGCTTTTGTCTCCTGCGCGATGCTGAGCTGGGAGCTTTCCCTGGTCTATTTCATCCTGATGCCGCCCACGCTCTGGCTGATCAACCGGATCAGCAGGCCGATGAAGGAAAAACAGAAGAAAGCGCTGCAGGGGATCAGCACTGGGATGAATCTGGCCGGAGAGGCGCTGGGAGCTGCGGTCACGGTCAAAGCCTACGGCCTGGAGGCGGAGATGGGCAGACGGTTTTCGGAATGTATGGATCTGGCGTCGGAGCAGGAGACGGCAAATGAAAGGCTGAGCGCTCAGATGCTCTCGGTCAGGTATGTTGGGGTAGTGCTTCCCATGGCGCTGATGTTGTTTGCGGGCGTTCTGCTGGTGCAGGAGGGCCGGGTGACGCCGGGAACCGTAATCGCGTTTTCCTCTCTGTGTGGGAGCGTGAGAGGGCTTCTGGAAATCACCAACAGTATTCTGAAAATCTGGCGGCGTTCCCTGGCCGCAAGCGAACGGATTTATGAGATTCTGGATCTTGAGGAGGAACGCTCCGGAGATGTTTCTCAGGCTCATGAGGAACCGGTTATTCCCGTGATTTGCGCGCAGGGGCTGCAGTTTTCTTACCGGGAGGATACGCCGGTGCTGCGGGGGCTTTCCATAGAAGCGGCACAGGGAGAATGCGTGGCCCTGGTGGGAGAAAGTGGCTGTGGAAAGAGCACGGTGCTGAAGCTGCTCTGTGGGTTTTACGGGCTTCCCTCCCAAACGGAAGGAGAACTCCGGCTGTGGGACGTTCCGGTTCAGGAATGGGAACTGGGAGCGCTCCGGGACAGAATCGCACTGGTGGGACAGGATTCCTTCCTGTTTCAGGATAGCATAAGAAATAATGTGAGCTGCGGCAGTACAGACGTGAGCGGGGAATCGGTCATTCAGGCGCTGAAGGATGCGGACATCTGGCCGTTTGTGGAAGCGCTTCCGGACGGCCTTGATACCCGGATCGGTGACGGCGGGCTGCAGTTGTCTGGCGGTCAGCGGCAGCGGATCGCTATTGCGCGTGCCTTTCTGAAGGATGCGCCGCTGCTGATTCTGGATGAGCCGACTTCCGCGTTGGATGAAGAAGCGGAGCAGGAGATCCAAAAGTCTCTGGATAGGCTTTCCAAAGGACGCACCAGCATCATTGTCACGCACCGGCTGTATACACTGAAGAATGTGGATAAAATCTATGTACTGGAACAAGGCCGTGTGGCGGAGCAGGGAAGCTGGGAGGCGCTGCTTCAGAAAAAGGGTGCTTTTTACCGGCTTCTGATGCTGCAGCAGAAAGGGGGCGGAGCGCAGTGAAAAAGAAAATCGGTTACAGAGAGGCATTTTCCTTCCTGATTCGGTTATGCCGCCCGATGGGAAAGGAGCAGAGGACGTTCTGGTTCGGTAGTCTGCTGGAATCTCTGGAAATGCTGAACACACTTTTGGTCCCTTTTGTTTTCCAACAGATGATACAGCTTGTATCCGGAGTCGGAGAAGGTGGTACGGGCGGTATGATGGAAATCCTGTTTCTGCTTGCGGCGGTTCTTTTCATAACGCCGTTTATCAGCCTGGGAAGCTGCCTGCATCATAGGACTGCAATCCGGGGGAAAAACAACATGCGCCTGCTTTTGTTTTCCCATATGCAGAGGCTGTCCGTTGCGGAACTTCAGAAGAGGGACACAGGGGAATTCCTTACTCTCCTTAGTAATGATGTGAACCGAGCCTATGGGTTGTTACAGGGCTTTGGTATGCGAGCCTGCTGTCAATTCCTTGTGGCTTTTCCCATCACCGCAGCCATTCTCATTTATTACTGTCCAACGGTTGCGGCGCTGGCTATCCCGGTCAGCCTGGCCACAATCTGGATATCAGCCGTGTTCAATCCGAAGGTGAGCAGGCTGGGACAGGAGGCGCAGAAGGAGATGGGGGCATCGGCCGGTCCTCTGATTGAACTGATTCAGGGATATCAGGCCGTCCGGATGTTTTCAGGCTATCAGCGGCTGCTGGAGCGGTTTACGGAAATCTGCAGGAGGATTTTCAGAAAAAGGGTACATTATCGCACGATTAACGGCATTGTGGACGGTTTTCTCAATTTTTTCCAGACCGCGGCACAGCCCTTTACTCTTGCCGTAGCGCTTTTTCTGATTCTGGCCGGAAGATGCAGCATTGACACCGCGGTCCTGGTTTCCAGTATTGCCAGTGTGATGGCAGATCGTGCCAGGGGCGTAGGAACCTTTATTGCGAACATGCAGCCGCCGATGGAAAGCGCGAGGCGGATTTTTGCGGTTCTGAATCTTCCGGAGGAAGCGGAGCGTCAGGGAGGGGCGGAGCTTCAAAAAGGCGCAGGCTGTCAGAAAGAGGCGGACCGTCAGGACGGGACAGGCCATCAGAACGGAGCAAAGAAGAGGACGGGAGCAGGCGGAACGGCCTGCCCGGAGGAAAAACCGGTTCCGGCCCTGAGCATCCGGGGATTGTCTTTTTCCTATCCGGAAGGCGGAACGGTTTTGAAGGATTTCTCCTGCGAGGCTGCAGATGGAGAGACCGTAGTGATTACCGGTCCTTCCGGTTGTGGAAAAACCACGCTTTTCAGACTGATTCAGGCGCTGTACGAGCCACAGGCCGGAGAAATCCGTTATTTTGGCGTGCCCGGAAACCGTTTGCAGAAATCGCAGATTCGTGATCTGATCGCATATGTGCCACAGGAGTGCAGCCTGTTTGATGGAAGCATTGGTTATAATATCCGGCTTGGCAATCCATCCGCTGGCATGGAGGAGGTGGAGGAAGCGGCAAGAGCCGCCTGTATCGATGCCTTCATTCACAGCCTGCCGGAAGGGTATGAGACTCAGGTGGGTGAGAAGGGAGCGCAGCTTTCCGGAGGCCAGAGACAGCGGATTGCCATTGCACGGGCATTTCTGAAGAATGCGCCGCTGCTTCTGCTGGACGAGCCAACCTCCGCGCTGGATGCACAGACGGAACGGGGCATTTGGGAGGCGCTGCAAAACCTGATGAAGGGACGCACGGTGCTGGTCATATCCCATCAGACATATATTCCTTATGACCGGGAAATCCGTCTTGGGACAAAATAAAGAAAGAAGCTTTCATGCGTTTGTCGTGTTGTTGTTCTTTTTATGCTTCTTGACGTTTCCTATATGGAATGATATATTAAAAGAATTGAAAAGGAGTTGATACAACAATGGACGACGGAGGGCCTGATGCCAGTATCCTGATCTTTTTGGGACTGTTGCTGGCAGAAGCATATTTTTATGGCTTTGGAGCTGCCCTGAATGGCTTGAATGAGAAGGAAACGGAGAGAAAGGCAGAGGAAAAAGGAGATAAGACCTCCATCCTCCTGACCCGGATTATCGGAAGCCCTTCCATTTACATCAATACGGTTCAGCTTATTCTCACCTTCATCAATCTGTGCATGGGAGGTTTGTATTTAAGGGCCTTCGGCGGATGGATGGAAGCCTTTTTTTTCAGAATCGCAGACAGGATCGGCGGCGTACCCCTTTGGGTTCAGACATTCTTTACCGTATCTGCGGCAGTGCTTACCGTGCTGCTGCTCCTGTATGTACTGCTGGTATTCGGGGTTATGATCCCAAGGAAAATCGTTTCCAGGCAGCCGGACAGATGGGCGGCACGGCTGGTTCGGCCTGTGAGCGCGGTGATTGCGCTGCTTCGGCCTGTGACCTGGCTTTTTCATGCCACGGCGAAGCTGATTCTGCGTCTCCTGGGGCTGAGGCCGGACGAGGACAGCCTGGATGTGACGGAGGAAGAGATTATATCCATGGTGAATGAAGGCCATGAGCAGGGGGTGATCCAGACCAGCGAGGCCGAGATGATCACCAACATCTTTGAATTCGGGGACAAGCGGGCTGAGGACATTATGGTAAACCGCAACCACATCGTGGCTATCGACTGTGAGACCCCCTTCAAGGTGGCAGTATCCTTTATGCTCAACGGACGCAACAGCAGATACCCGGTATACAGGGAAAATATTGACCACATCATCGGTATCCTTCACATGAAGGATGCCCTGCGCCGTCAGGCGCTGATTGATCCGGAGAGTAAGATCGGAGACATCCCGGGCCTTCTGAGGGAGGCCAGATTTATTCCTGAAACCAGGAATGTGGATTCCCTTTTTAAAACCATGCAGTCAACCAAGTGCCAGATGGTCATCGTCCTGGATGAGTACGGCCAGACGGCAGGCATGATCTCCATGGAGGACATTCTGGAGGAGATCGTGGGAAATATCATGGATGAATACGATACGGACGAGTCCTATATTCATCAGAAAAGCAGGGACGAATTCATCATCGAGGGCAAAACCCCTCTGGAGGAGCTGGAGGAGCGCTTCGGTATTGATTTCGGGGAAACCGAATTTGAGACGCTCAACGGCTATCTGATCGCGCTTCTTGAGCACATCCCTGAGCCGGACGAGCAGTTTGAGACCAGAATCGGCGGATACCAGTTTAAGGTGCTCTCTGTGGCTGGCAGGATGATCCGGTCGGTGCTGGTCACCAGACTGCCGGAGGAGCCTGAGACGCCAATGGAGCAGGCATCCTGAGCACATTTATCAGGATCACTCCTAATAAAAATCAAAAGAGCTGGACAGATACAGCGGAAATGAGGAGAACATATGTCAGGACATTCTAAATTTGCCAATATCAAGCACAAGAAGGAGAAAAACGATGCCGCGAAGGGGAAGATTTTTACCATTCTCGGAAGGGAAATCGCCGTTGCCGTAAAGGAGGGCGGCCCTGATCCTGCCAACAACTTCAAGCTGGCTCAGGTGATTGCCAAGGCCAAGTCCAATAATATGCCCAACGACACCATCGAGCGAGGCATCAAGAAGGCGGCCGGGGACGTGGGAAACGTGAATTATGAATACGTGACCTATGAGGGCTATGGCCCGGGCGGCATTGCCATCATCGTGGACGCCCTTACCGACAACAAGAACCGCACCGCAGCCAATGTAAGAAGCGCTTTCACCAAGGGGAACGGCAGCATCGGTACTCCCGGCTGTGTTTCCTTCATGTTCGACAAGAGAGGACAGATCATCATCGATAAGGAAGAATGCGACATGGAAGCGGACGACCTGATGATGCTGGTGCTGGACGCCGGCGCAGAGGATTTTGCGGACGAGGAGGACAGCTTCGAGATCCTCACCGATCCCGATGAGCTGGAAAATGTGAAAAAGGCTCTGGAGGAGGCCGGCATCACCATGGCCAGCGCAGAGGTGACCATGATCCCCCAGAATTACGTGGAGCTGACCGACGAAACCGCCCTGAAGAACCTGCAGAAGACCCTTGATCTTCTGGATGATGACGACGATGTGCAGGCGGTTTATCACAACTGGGATGAATAGGAAGAATAGTGGTCTAACCAGTAATGACAGGCAGGACTTCTTTTCCAACGTATCAGAATACGGTGGGAAAGGAGTCTTTTTGTGTTAAATGAAGATGTTTTAAAAGAGTACATATTTGATTGTGAGATGAGAAAGCTGAGTAAGCGTACAATCCAGACTTACCGGAATGTAAATGTGTTTTTCATTGTGCGTTCTCCTTTTGGTTTGTGTTTGTCACTTTTCTATGTACCCAGTATATAAATTGTGATATACTAAGATAAGGAAAAGAGGTGGTATAATGTCGGTATCTGAAGCACAGCAAAAAGCAGTAAATAAATATTTGAAAAATACGTTTGATGATATTAAAACGAGAGTACCAAAAGGTAAAAGGGAAGAATATAAGGAAAAAGCCCGCTTGCTGGGGTATGATAGCTTTAATGGTTTTGTAATTCAGGCGATAGAAGAAAAGATAGAAAGAGAGGCTGCAAAGCAATGAGTAATAAAGAAAAGGTTGTAGAACTTTTGGACAGTGTGCCGGACTATAAAATGGGTTATGTTTTGGCGTATGTTCAGGGCATTACAGCAGACGAGGAAGCGGATGATATTTATAGCGAAGGTATAGCTGTTCCTAAATATAAACGAATAATTTTGGGGTCGGAAGAAGATAAGAAATGGATAGCAGAGATGCCAGAGCTTCCGGGATGTATGGCGGACGGCTCGACACCGAATGAAGCACTTGAAAACGCAAAGGCTGTGATCCGGGAATGGATTGAAACAGCGCAGAGCTTGGGGCGTGCGGTTCCAGAACCGACATTTAATAGGATAGGAATATTATGATAACTTTTGAGACGCGGCAGTTGACAATACAGCGTATATGTTGTATTGTGTATGTAGAGACATAGAAAGAAGGTATATAATTTGATTCTGCATGATTATGAATCAGCATCTGGCAGAAATTTATACTGGAATATATAAAAAGTCTTACAGAAGACGAGCGTGTCGATGCTTATTCCGTAAGAGAATATATGGAAAACAATGAATTTGACAAGATTATGTGGAAAAGGTGGG
>CAUWLJ010000025.1:0-38257 GCA_963559585.1 uncultured Eisenbergiella sp.
ACCCCTGTTTCCGCCGTGAGAGGGCGGCGTCTTAACCGCTTGACCAACGAGCCATTTCCTGTCCTTGTGTGCCCTGCTGTCTGGCACTCGCTTATCTTATAACAAGTTCCGGCAAAATGCAAGCACTTTTTTCAAAAATTTTTATTCATTTACTTTTTATCATTATTCTGTTTTTCGTTTGCAGCCTTATCCGCCCCTCCGACAGGGCATAGGCCCAGCTCCGTCAGAAGCCGGGCGCCGTCGATCATCCCCTGCTGATAGGTTATCTCTATGAGCCTGCCGGAGCAGTCGTTCTGACGCTCCATCAGCTCATCGATCCATTCGTGGTATTCCTCCGGCACATTTTGATAACACTGCTCTGCGGCCTTCCTCTGTTCCCGGCTCAGCCTCCGGTATTCCTCGTCCTCCAGATAGACCTCCTGCATTCTTCCCGAAATAACGCAGTCTGCGATTTCATCCAGCATGGCGGCTCCTCCTTCTGTGCCCTGCGGACTAGAGCGTGTTTGAAAATTGCTTTCTGCCAGATGTGCGTCCCAATTTGTGGGAGATTTGCCCCAAATGAGCGCGGCGTAGTGGGCTACGGTAAGCGAATTTGGGGCAAATATGCCGCGAAGTGGGACGTGCAGATGGCGGGAATGAATTTTCAAACACGCTCTAGGCCGCCGCAGGGTGCTTTGTTGTAAGCTGTTATTATTTTACCACCATACTGTATATTCGTCTACATTTTTATAGTAAGTCTGTCAATGAATATGAGAACTTCTGAAGCAGCTTTCGGTAGTCCTGATAGAAGTCACAGTTTTCAAACCGGAAGGATTCCGGCAGAGCCAGAAGCTCCTGTCTGTCCCAGCGTTCCAGCACAGGCTTCAGCACATACTCCGTCTCCAGGCGGTAAAGGAGGCCGCGGAGCTGGAACTGGAGCTCGTATTTCAGTTCTTTGGAAATCTCCCCGGTATAACGGGCAGAAATGACGTCCATCAGTTCGTCCGCAATCCGCATCTGGTCACGGTGGGACCAGACGGAGCGGATCTCGTTGGTGAAGCGCACCCAGGGCGTTTCGTTTTTGGGATATGCCAGGCCCATCCACTGGGAATCCTTGTAGCTCCACAGCGTCCAGGACAGGCCGTGTTTTCTGAAAAGGAACAGATCCTCCTCGATGAGCTGGAAGGTGAAGGGGAGATCCTCTTTTTTAATATCCACACCCGCCTCCCCGCACAGGGCAGGGCGGTTGAAGCGCTCCCTCAGATCAGAGAAGCGGGAAAGCTGTTCATCCATGATCCTGATCCTCTTTTCCGGGTCGTAATCCTTCTCCCCCATCTTCTCATCCCACACGGTGGGATAGAAATGGAAGGTAATCGCGGTCTGACTGTCGTCCGGCACCGTAATATCCGTAAAATCCATGGAAAAGAAGTCGCCTTCAATGAAAATGATATGATTTTCATCCACCTCCCGGATGGCCCTCGTCACCTTCTCAAAGAAGCGGTTGAGCATTCCCTCCCGCTTTGGCATGAGGAAGGGTTCATTCAGAAGGTCGTACCCCAGCAGGTATGTTTCATCCCTGTACCTTGCCGCAATCCTTTTCCACAGCTCCACCATCTGATCCTGAAACAGACCGAAATGCCAGAACTGTGGGATCCCGGTGGTGTTGTCGGAATGCCAGTCCGGGTTCTGCCCGCCGGGAGCAGTGTGAAGGTCAGGCATGAGAAAGATCCGATACCTGCGGCAGAAGCCCAGCAGACGGTCCAGGTATCGGAAGCCGTCCTCCTTCCACACGCCGGGATTCTCATCATCCAGAAACAGACGGTAGTTAAAAGGAACCCGGATCAGGTTCACGCCGCACTCCTTCAGAAAGGCAAAGTCTGCATCCGTCATAAAATTCATCACAAAGGATTCAAAAAAGGCGTCCGCATCCTTCTGTCCCAGCACCTCGGCAAAAGTACTCCTGATCTGTTTGTCCGTGCCGGGCATGCCCACCATAAAATGCTCCATGTTCAGCCAGGAGCCCACGCCAAGCCCTGCAAAGAGGATGGGCTTTCCCTGAAAATAAAATTCTTTCCCGTTTACCTGTACAAAATCCATTCGTTTTCTTCCTTTCTTCTCTCAGAGCATGTTCGGACATTCCTTCCCGCCATTCGCGGGCCTGTTGAGAGCGTTTGCTTTGCAAAAGGGCCCGCCCGCTCCTGAATCGCGTTCTTACGCCTCAAACGCTTTCCGTTTAAGGCGTAAGAATTCAGCCGCGGCTGTTTTATAATATAAGCTCCGGCAGGCAGCCCTCCCTGATAAAAACAGGGATCGCCTCGATGGGTGCCTGGGATACCACATGGCATCCTCCCTCAAACACCTTCCCGTCATGCAGTCTGCGCCATTTTCCTTCCGGCAGATATACCTTCCTCTCCCGCTGCTTTTCATACAGGATGGGAGCCACCAGCACATCCGGGCCGAACATATAGGCATCCTCCACGTTCCAGCACTCCGCATCCTGCGGGAAATCATAGAACAGCGGACGCATCACGGGCGTTCCTTTTTCATGGGCCTCCTCCATGAGGCGCTTCACGTAGGGGCGCATCTTTTCCCGAAGGAACAGATACTTCCGGCAGATCTCATACACCTCTTCCCCGTAGCTCCACACCTCATTTTCAGCCCCGCTTATGGCCGTACCGCCGCCGGTCGTCCCGATGGGCTCCTTGAAGGGCTCGCGGAAGCCGTGGAGGCGGAATACGGGACAGAATGCACCGAATTCAAACCAGCGCACCAGCACCTCCTTAAAGTCCTCATCGTAAATATTTCCTCCGTGGAAGCCTCCAATATCGGTTGTCCACCAGGGAATCCCCGCCAGTCCCATGTTCAGCCCTGCTGCCAGCTGGCTCCTCAGAGAGCGGAAGCTGGAGTCAATGTCCCCGGACCACACCAGAGCGCCGTATTTCTGACTGCCCGCCCAGGCACAGCGCAGAAGGTTCAGGATGTTCTCCTCTCCCGCCTCCTCCATGCCCTCATAGGCCATTCTGGCGTACTCTCTGGGATAGAGGTTGCCTGCCTCCAGGTCGGAGCCCAGGTAGAAGCGGTGGTTTCCGTATTCGTAGCCCGTCAGCTCCGGCTCCGCCTCATCCAGCCAGAAGATCCGCACGCCTGCATCGTAATAGTTCTTTTTGATCCTGCTCCACACATACTTCCTGGCGTCCGGGCAGGTGGGATCAATGAAGGCAGCCTCTCCAAGCTGGTGCATCCGCCTGCCGTAATCGTTTCTGGTCAGATACCCCAGATCCTCCATCTCCTTAAAGTTCTCACTTTTTTCATCCACCGTGGGCCACACGGACACCATCAGCTTAATCCCCATGGCCTCCAGCTCGTCCACCATTCCTTTTACATCAGGCCAGTACTGGGGATCAAATTTCCAGTCTCCCTGGTGGGGCCAGTGAAAATAGTCGGCCACGATCACGGAAATGGGCAGCCCTCTGCGCTTGTATTCCCTGGCCACCTCCAGAAGCTCCTCCTGAGTCTGATAGCGCAGCTTGCACTGCCAGAAGCCCGTCCCAAAATCCGGCATCATGGGAACCTTGCCCGTCACGTCCGCATAGGCCTCCTCGATCTGGGCCGGTGTGTCCCCCGCTGTGATCCAGTAATCCATCTGCCTGGTGGAGAGAGCCGTCCATTCCGTCAGATTTTTTCCAAAGGTGACGCTTCCCACGGCAGGATTGTTCCACAGCATTCCATAGCCCTTATTTGACAGGGCAAAGGGCACGCTTGCCTGGGAATTTCTGTGGGAAAGCTCCACAATACAGCCCTTCATATCCAGATAGGGCTGCTGGTACTGCCCCATTCCATAGATCTTCTCCCCGTCGTTCGGCTCAAACCGGACGGTCAGCTTATAGTTATCCGTGCCGCTGATGGGCGTAAAGGTGCGGGGGCAGATCTCCAGCGCGCTGTTGAACTCCCCTTCCACCTCCTCCCGGAAGCGGTTTCTGTCGTACTCCTCCAGAAGCAGCTCTCCCTTCCGGTTGTAGAATTTCAGCTTTCCGGTGACCATCACCTCGCATCGGATCCTGCCGTTTGCAATCACAGCGCTCTTTCCGTCCGTGGAGATCTGTACGGCGCCCTCCGGCACAGCCGCTCCCTCTGGTGTCAGAGCGGAGCGCTCCTCGTCCGAGTGAAATTCATGGTTCTGAGTGGCCCGCACCCGGAGGCCGTTTTTCCCCCATGCTTCGATCACCAGGAGCTCCTTGTCCGCCCTGCGCAAAATCCTTCCGTCCCTGATCTGGATCATACCCTGTTCCTCCTCTTTTTGAAAATAAATCTGTTTCACAGGCCGCCGGACTGGCTGTCGGGCCCGCTTCCCCTATACAGGCGTATTCTTTTATTATAAAGGCAGAGGCTCTCCTTTTCCTTCTTTTTTTTGACCCGTTCTTATAATATCTTAACCTTGTATGCAGGAACAGGTGGATTTCTTGTCCACCTGCCGTCCCGCTTGCTGTTACCATGAGCATCCCGCTACCCTGAGCAGTAACCAGTGATTTTTCAAACTTTTTGTAACAGTTCAGCCATATCGGTTTGTTCGGTCAAAACCATGCTTGCATGGTTTTGACCGTGCACACCGATATGAGCTGAGCGCCCGTCTATGAGCAAAAGGAGCTGCGTAGCAGCGGAAAGCCCCGTAGGGGCGTTTTGCGAATGGGCGCGGGCTGAACTGTTACAACTTTTTTCCTTGCAGAAAACCCAGCGGCATGCTAAAGTGTATATGAGCATGTTTTCATATGAATCCGGCATTCCAGCCGCATCATCTTACAGCCATGCGTCCTCTCAGCGGACAGGCTGTATCTGTTTTCTTTTCAGAACTCCATGCTTCAAATCCAACTTTTTATTACTTACAGGCAGGAGGGCGGAAAGAAAAAGGCTCTGCAGCAGATAAGCCTTATATTTCCTGTAAAAAAACGCCGCTCCTGCCGGACCACACAGGCAGAATACTGCTTTGCAGAAAGGAGCGTTTTATGCAGGAAGAAAAAAGAAGTGTAAACCGGGAATACAAAGACACGGTATTTCGTATGCTATTCAAGGAAAAAGCACGTCTGCTGGAGCTTTACAACGGCCTGAACGGAACGGACTATCAGGACGAGAACGAACTGGAAATCTATACCCTTGAAAATGCGGTCTACATGGGGATGAAGAATGATGTTTCTTTTCTCCTGATGTCCGAGCTGAACCTGTATGAGCACCAGTCCACCTATAATCCAAACATGCCCCTGCGTAACCTTCTGTATATCGCACGGCAGTTTGAAAAGTACGTAAAGGACAAGTCTCTGTACTCCGAAAAAAGGATAATGCTTCCAACGCCCGGCTTTGTGATATTCTACAATGGAAAGGATGCCCAGCCTGAGAGGCGCGTACTGAAGCTGTCGGATTCCTTTGAAAAAAGGACAGAGAAGCCCGCGCTGGAGCTGGAGGCTGTGCAGCTTAACGTAAACGCAGGAAAGAACCGTGAGCTGATGGAACGCTGCCGGACACTGAAGGAATACAGCCAGTATGTGGCGTGTGTACGGAAGTATACGGCCAGGGAGCCCCTTTCGGAAGCAGTGGATCATGCAGTAACAGAATGTATTCAGGAGGGGATCCTGCGGGATTTCCTCCTGAGCCAGAGAGCGGAGGTAACGGCTATGTCGATTTTTGAGTACGATGAAGAAGAAGAAAAGAGAAAGCTCAGAGAGACAGAGTATGAATTTGGCCGGGAGGATGGTATAAAAGAGGGAAAAGAGGAAGGCCTAAAAGAAGGAAGAGAAGAAGGCCTAAGGGAAGGAAAAGAGGAAGGCCGGGAAGAATTCCGGATGCTGGTGCGCAAGCTCCTGGCTCAGGGACGCAGAGATGAATTGGATCTGGCAGTGCAGGAAGACGGTTATCTGGACAAGCTGCTGAATGAATTTGGCCTGAACGCCGGACAACAGGATAGAAAAGAGTAAAAAAAGCCGCCTGCATTTTGGCAGACGGCCTGATGAATTGACAGCGCTGGAAGGCCAAAACAGAGTGCGCAGTTATACAGATTTATTCTGCAACAACTGCCGTCCCGCTTGCCGTTACCATAAGCATTCCGTTATCTGCGCCCAGAACCTCATAGTCAATATCTACGCCTACTATTGCATTGGCCCCTAATGAAGCGGCTCTCTGCTCCATTTCTCTTATTGCATTTTCTCTTGCCTGAACAAGCTCCTCCTCATAGCTGTTGGATCTTCCTCCAAAAAAATTGCTGAAGGAGGCCGCTATATCTCTTACGAAATTTACACCGGATATTACTTCTCCAAATACAATACCTTTGTACTCTACAATCCTTCTGCCTTCTATTGATGTTGTGGTTGTTGAAATCATATTCCTCATCCTTTCCTCCAGGCTTTGTTTTCTGGACGCAAATTCATTATACCATCAAACTATATAGCAAAATCAAACAGACTGATCTGGTTGGACTCCGGCAGATCACCCAGAAGGTGCAGGGAATCCATCAGCTCCACCACCGTCTTGGACACCTTCGTGCGGTCCCGGAAGTCGTCCTTGGAAAGGAAGGGGCCGTCCTTGGCCGCCTCCACAATGGCGTCCGCAGCCTTTTCTCCCAGGCCGTCGATGCTGTTTAAGGAGGGCATGATCTTGTCTCCGTCGATCTGGAACAGTCTGGACTGGGCGCGGAAAATATCGATGGGCACGAATTCAAAGCCTCTGGCATACATCTCCTGCACCACCTTCATATCCTTGGCGGTATCCTGCTCCTTTTTGGAGAGGGAGTCCGCCCGGCGCTTGTAGTCCGCCATGTTTTTCTCCAGATGGGCCTTTCCCTGGCACATCAGCTCGTAGGAGAAGGCGGAGGCGCGGATGCTGAAATAGGCGGCGTAGTAGGCCAGCGGGTAGTTGACCTTGCAGTAGGCGATCCTCCAGGCCATCATCACATAGGCCGCCGCATGGGCCTTGGGGAACATGTACTTGATCTTTTTGCAGGACCAGATGTACCAGTCGGGCACACCCGCCTCCGTCATGGCCGCCTCCCACTCCGGCTTCAGCCCTTTTCCCTTACGCACGCTCTCCATGATGGTGAAGGCAAGGCTGCTCTCCACCCCCATCTGAATCAGGTAGATCATAATATCGTCACGGGTACAGATGGCTGTGGAAATGGTTGCCTTTCCCTCCTTGATCAGGGTCTGGGCGTTGCCCAGCCACACGTCCGTCCCGTGGGCCAGCCCTGCGATACGCACCAGGTCGGAGAAGGAAGTGGGTTTGGTGTCCAGAAGCATCTGCATGGCAAATTCCGTACCGAACTCCGGTATGCCAAGCGCTCCCAAGGGGCATCCGTCGATCTCCTCCGGGGTCACACCCAGGGCGCTGGTGTTCTGGAACAGGCTCATCACCTGCTTATCGTCCAGAGGGATCTTCGTGGGATCCAGGCCGGTGAGATCCTGAAGCATACGGATCATGGTGGGATCATCGTGTCCCAGAATGTCCAGCTTCAGCAGGTTGTGGTCGATGGAGTGGTAATCAAAATGGGTGGTCACCGTGTCCGTAGTCATGTCGTTGGCCGGGTGCTGCACCGGAGTGAAGGAGTTGATCTCCTCCCCCAGGGGAAGCACGATGATGCCGCCCGGATGCTGTCCGGTACTGCGCCGGATTCCGGTACAGCCGGTAACGATGCGGTTGATCTCGCAGGTCCTCTTCTTGTTCCCTCTCTCCTCGTAGTAGTTTTTCACATAGCCGAAGGCCGTCTTGTCCGCCAGGGTTCCGATGGTGCCCGCGCGGAAGGTCTGGCCCGCCCCGAAGATCACCTCCGTATATTTGTGGGCCTTACTCTGGTATTCCCCGGAGAAATTCAGGTCAATATCCGGCTCCTTGTCGCCCTTGAAGCCCAGGAAGGTCTCAAAGGGGATGTCGAAGCCGTCCTTTTTCAGAAGCTCCCCGCATACGGGGCAGTATTTGTCCGGCATATCGCAGCCCGCACGGCCCGAATAGGCCTTCACATCCGGGGAATCGAACTCGCTGTAATGACATTTCATACAGTAGTAATGGGGGCTTAAAGCGTTTACCTCGGTGATTCCCGCCATATTGGCCACGAAGGAAGAGCCCACGGAGCCACGGGAGCCCACCAGATAGCCGTCCTCCACCGATTTCCACACCAGCTTCTGGGCTATGATGTACATCACCGCAAACCCGTTCTTGATGATGGAGTTCAGCTCCTTCTGCAGCCGCTCCTCCACAATAGAGGGCAGATTTTCCCCGTACATTTCATGGGCCTTGTTGAAGCAGATCTCCGTGAGGGTCTTGTCGCTGTCCGGGATCACAGGCGGGCACTTGTCCGGGCGCACCGGGGAGATCGTCTCGATCTGATCCGCGATCAGGTTGGTGTTGGTCACCACCACCTCCTCCGCCTTGTCGCTGCCCAGATACTGGAATTCCTCCAGCATCTCTTCAGTGGTGCGCAGATACAGAGGGGCCTGGTCATCCGAATCCTTGAAGCCCTTGCCCGCCATGATAATGCGGCGGTACACCTCGTCCTCCGGATCCAGAAAATGCACGTCGCAGGTTGCCACCACCGGCTTATTGTACTGCTCTCCCAGCTTCACGATGCGCCGGTTGATGTTCTGGATGTCCTCGATGGAATTCACCTGGCGGATCTTCTCATCATGGATCATGAACTTATTGTTCCCTGTAGGCTGGATCTCCAGATAGTCGTAAAAGTCCACGATCCTGGCAATGTCCGTATCGCTCTTTTCATCCAGAAGGGCACGGTACAGCTCCCCCGCCTCACAGGCGCTTCCCAGGATCAGCCCCTCCCGGCATTCCATCAGAAGGCTCTTGGGCACTCTGGGGCGCTTGGCAAAATAGGTCAGGTGGGATTCCGAAATCAGGCGGTACAGATTCACCCTGCCCGTGTTGTTTTTAGCCAGAATAATAGCATGGTAGGTGGGCAGACGCCTGATAATATCCGGGTTGGATGCGCCCAGGGCATTCACCTTTTCCAGAGTATCCTGCCCGTCCTCCAGAAGCATTTTTTCAAATTTTATGAAAATCTGGGCAGTGGCCTCCGCATCGTCCACCGCACGGTGATGGTTCTCCAGTGAAATGTTCAGCGTCTTTGCCACCGCGTCCAGGGTATGCCTGGCCTGATGGGGCAGCAGCACCCTGGCGATGCCCACCGTGTCCACGTAGGTATAGTCAAAGGGGAGATCCAGCCTGCGGGCATTTTCCTGAATAAAGCTGATGTCAAAGCCCGCATTGTGGGCCACCAGCACCGTACCCTGGCAGAAGTCCAGAAACCGGGGCAGAACCGTCTCAATAAGAGGGGCATCCACCACCATCTCGTCGTTGATCCCCGTCAGCTTCTCAATCTCAAAGGGAATGGGGGTCTGAGGGTTGACAAACGTAGAAAACCGGTCTGTCACCTCCCCATTCTCCACCTTCACCGCACCGATCTCGATGATCCTGTTTTTAATCGGAGAAAAGCCGGTGGTCTCGATGTCAAACACCACATAGCTTCCCCGCAAAGGCTGTCCCCTGCCGTTGGTGACGATCTCCCTCAGGTCGTCCACCAGGTAGGCCTCCATGCCGTAGATCACCTTGAAAAAGTCGTTTCTGTCCGGGTTCTCGTCCCCTGCCTCCTGCCGTTTCTTCTTTTCCGCCTTCCACAGATCGTCCACCAGATGGCTGGCATCCGGGAAGGACTGCACCACGCCGTGGTCGGTGATGGCGATGGCGGGATGCCCCCACTGATAGGCCCGTTTCACAATGTCCTTTGCCTCGGAAACGCCGTCCATGTCGCTCATCTTGGTGTGGCAGTGAAGCTCCACTCTCTTGCGCACGCTGTGATCCACCCTGGAATGGGTAAAGTCGGAAATCTTTTTGATCCCCACAACGGAGCCGATGGTCAGCTCTCCGTCAAACTTATCCACCATGGTAATTCCCTTGAGCTTCACGAACACACCGGATTTCACGCCCTCACAGATCTCCGACACCTGCTCGGTACGGACGAACATTTTGACGGTCATGGTGTCGGTGAAATCGGTGACGTCAAAGATCAGGATGGTTCTCTCGTTCTTGATCTCCCTTTTGTCCAGGCTCAGGATCTTACCCCGGATGATCACCTCGCCCATTTCGCCCATGATATCCTCTATGGGCATGGCCTCCTCCTCAAAATCACGGCCGTAAAGCACATCAGGATTATCGGACCGTCTGGCGGAACGGTAGGAATCGTTGTCGTCTCTCCCCCGCCGTTTCCCCTTTCCAAAGCTGCCGCCCTTGCGGCTGGCAAACTTCTGTGCAAAAGTAAGCTTCTCACCGGACCGGGCAGGGCCCTCCGTCCGCGGGCTTCCGCCTGCGTACACGGTTCCTCCCTCAAAGGGCGCTGCTTCTGCAGAGGCCTTTGCACCCAAAGTCCCCTCCCCGGCATAAGGCTTCCCGGCTCCCGCGCCTTCGCCTGCTGCTGCATACCCGAAGCCTGCGCTCTCCTGCCCGGCTGCGCCCGGCGCTGCCCCATATCCGGAAGCGGTGCCTCCCTGCCCGGCTGCGCCTGTCCGGGCCGGCCGCCCTCCCGCCCCGGTTTCTGCGCCTTCCATCCCTCCCGAAGCCGCCCTGCTGCCCGCAGTCCCGTATCCGGCAACCTGCGCCTGTGCATACGCCGCAGCCTCCCCGTCTCCACGGGCCCGGTGGTAACGGGACGCGATTTCCGCCACGCGGCGGGAAATAAAAATATCGTCCTCCTCCTTAAACCGCCCGGTTCTGGCTTCCCTGTACGCAAAACAGACGATAACGGGCAGACCGCATCGTTCATGAAAGATCTTTTCCAGGATTTCCCCCAGTTCCCCGCTCCTGCTCCTTGAAAGCACCGTATCCTCTATGAGAAGCTCCATCCGGTTCTGCTCGTGGAAGGTGATCTGCGCGTTTTTAAACATGCTGTACAGCAGGTGGCTGTACTGGGAAAGCTCCAGAAGAATGCTGTCCCGGTAGGTTTCCAGCAGCGTTTCCTGATCGTACTGGGAGGAAAGGCGGAATTTCTCCTGAATCTTGACGGTAATATGACAGCCGGAAAAAAGCTGCTTTTTGATCTCCTTCTCCACAGCCAGAATGTCGTTCTTCTGAATCAGCCTGTCACTGGACAGATATACCCGGACGAAATCCTTCATCCGGGTAGCCGTAACCCGATCCACCTGGGTCTGGGCAAACAGATCCCTGCGTTTTCCGTCCAGCTTTAACGCGGGAAATACGTCAAAAAAAGCTTTTGCCATGGTTTACACATCCTATTCTAAACAGGCTTTTTATCAATGCCCCCCGGAAGGCTGTTCTTCCCAGTGAAGGAGCTCCTGCCGGAGCGTTTCCAGAAGCTGATCTTCCGGGACTTTACGGATGATCTCCCCCTTTTTGATCAGAAGGCCTTCCCCAATGCCGCCTGCAATTCCAATATCCGCCTCTCTCGCTTCTCCGGGGCCGTTCACCGCACAGCCCATCACGGCCACCTTCACCCCATCAAGAGGAATATCTGCCACCATCTCCTCCACCCGGTTGGCAAGGCCGATCAGGTCGATCTTTGTCCTGCCGCAGGTGGGGCAGCTCACCACCTCAATGCCGCCTCTGCGAAGTCCCAGGGTACGCAGAAGAAGCTTCGCCGTCCTGATCTCCTCCACGGGATCTCCTGTGAGGGAAACCCGGATGGTGTCCCCGATTCCCTGATACAGGATGATTCCCATTCCGATGGAGGATTTGATATTGCCGCTCCACAGCGTCCCCGCCTCCGTGATTCCCACATGGAGCGGATAATCTGTCTTCTGCGCCAGCACCTCATGGGCGCGGATGCACATGAGCACGTCGGAGGACTTGATGCTGATCACCAGGTTATCATAATCCAGCTCCTCGATCATACGCACCTTATCCAGGGCGCTTTCCACGATTCCCTCTGCGGTTACGCCGCCGTATTTCTCAATCAGGTTTTTCTCCAGAGAGCCGCTGTTCACGCCCACGCGGATGGGGATATTCCTCTCCTTTGCCACCTTCACCACAGCCGCCACGTTCTCCCTGCCGCCGATGTTTCCGGGGTTGATACGGATCTTATCTGCTCCGTTTTCCATAGCGGCAATGGCCATTTTATAGTCAAAATGAATGTCGGCCACAAGCGGGATATGGATCCTTTTCCTGATCTTACCGATGGCTGCGGCCGCTTCCATATTCGGCACGGTGCAGCGGATAATCTCGCAGCCTGCCGCCTCCAGGCGGAGGATCTGGGCCACGGCAGCCTCCACGTCCTCCGTCCTGGTATTGGTCATGGACTGGATCAGCACCGGATTGCCGCCTCCGATCACTCTGTTGCCTATTTTCACTGTTCTGGTATGCTCTCTGTACATATCCTCACCCTTTCCTGCTGATTCCACGGCGGGCCCTTTCCTGCGAAGCCAAAGCCTTCTGCTGTCCCGCGGATGCAGAGGTTTACCGGCCTGCCGATGAACCTCTCCCATTTCTGTGAGCTTTGTGAACATTATACCCTTCCCTTCTCCATTTGGCAACCGCGCAGTTTCCTGCGCTCCGGCTTCTTACGCCATCCCTTTCTTCCGCGAAGGACAGCGGAAGCCTGACGGCGCACCGGACGCCCCGCCCTGTCCAAAGCCGCCTGTTCCTCCGGGCCAAAAGCCGCAGAAGCAGTTTCTTTCTCTTCAGGCCCGAACCCTCTTTTCTCTGCATCCCAGGCTGCTTCCCCCTGCCCCAAAATGCCCCTGCTTTCCTGCGTCCCGGTTCCTGCCATCCGCATTCCCGCTCCTGTTATCCCCGCAAGCAGGCCAAAGCTCAGGAGCGTTCCCGCCAGAAAGGGGTGCAGCTTTCGTTTTTTTATCAACGGCGAAAGCGCCCTTTCCAGCTCGCCGACACTTCCAAAACGCTCCTCGCGGTCTTCACGAAGCGCCTTTTCCACCGCCCTTTTTAACCGCCGGGGAATCCTTTCTTTCCCTGTTTTCCACCATGCCTTCCCGCCCCCTGCCCTGCCGGTGAGCATGGTGCGGCATACTGCGCCCAGGCTGTAAATATCGCTTCTGACATCCACGCTTTCCGCCCGAAGCTGCTCCGGGGAGGCGTAGCCCGGCGTTCCGGTGAGCATTCCTTCCTCACCCTCCCGCATGGCGCTCCCGAAGTCGATGAGCCGTGTTCCCTCCGCCGTCACCATGATATTGGCCGGCTTCAGATCCAGGTGCAGAAGCGGCGGCTCCTGCCCATGGAGAAGGGAAAGAGCCCGGCACAGCCCCAGGGTGCAGCTCACCGCCTCCCGCCAGGCGAACGCCCCGTCCTCCCGGAGGATTTCCTCCAGGGTTCTCCCCTTTATCCAGTCCATCACCAGTAAACACCGGCCCTCCTCCCGAAAAGCCTCCACAATCCTTGGAAAACAGGCGCTGTCCAGATCCTTCAGAACCCTCAGCTCCTCCCAGAACTGGTTCTCCGCCCACTCGTCCCCGCACTCCTTCCACTCCTTGATTGCCCAATATTTGGACAGCTTACGGTCAAAAGCCAGATAGGTACAGCCAAAAACACCTTCCCCCAGCTTTTTCACAAAACGGTAACGGCCTGATAACATGGAACAGCTCCTTTTGATAAAAAAGATGTGAATCCTCAGATACGAATGAATGAAAGCAAGACAGCGGCTCAAACGCCGCACCAATTTGGATGATGCCGGAATTGTGAGAGCGCGAAGCACGGAATGATTCGTCAGGCATCCTTTAACCCCGGCGTTTTGAATTATTGTAGCACAGGCTGGTGTACGGGGCAAGGGCTTTACGAAATGAATTTTATCCCCTCTCACACCATTGGTAACAGTTCAGCCCGCGCCCATTATAATGATCCGTCCCCCGCAGGCAGCAGGCTGTATTGTATCTTCTGTTAAACTGCAGGAGTGAGGTGGTAAAATGATACAAAACGCGCCAAAACGTAAAATAAAAGACAGCGTGTTCACAAATTTATTTCAAGATCTGGCAGTATATTATTTTCTGTAAAGTGTATAATGAGCAGATAAAGAAATATGGACAGACAAGAAAATCTGTAACGGAAACAATCCGTATCTGTATAAACCGAAATGTGTTAAGAGACTATCTCGAAAGTAAAGAACAGGAGGTTGTGGACATTATGATGACATTGTTTGATGATGAGCAGGTTTTGGAAGCATATACAGAAGATATTAAAAATAGAGAGGCAAGGAAAACGGCGGAAAGGATGATGAAGGACGGAGAATCGCTCGAAAAAATTGTACGCTATGTACCATCTTTATCAATGGATGAGCTAAAAAAACTTGAAGCCGAGGTTATGCAGTTAACGTAATCAATCCGTTCCCTTCTGTTTGTTGATCCCTGATCAAAAAGTCACTTGAGCTTGACATGAATCAGGACAGCACCTCCTTCACAGGAGATGCTGTCCTTTCCTTATCCGGCCGTTCCGTCAGCCTTCTTCGTTTGGTTCTTCCATTCCCTCCAGGAGAAAGATCACCGGACGGACTCCGTCCATACAGCAGGATACATGCGTGTTCGGCTTATACCAGCTGTTTTCCACCCGTCCTGCCATAGCAGCGGCCTGTGGATAAAGCTCTACCCACGCCCACGGGCAGAATCCTTCCGGCATAACCGCCCCGCCTTCATAGATAAAGCTGTCCCCTTCGTTCAGTTCCGGGCAGGCTCCGGCGGCTCTCCCTTCCGTCAGATATTTGTCCGCCAAATCCGGATAAAATTCTTTTTTCAATACCGTGATCTTCACTCTCTGTCTCATCGTATTCTCCATTTTGGAACAGAAGCGGCATCCTTATGAGAAGGCAGGAACCCTGCCCTTCTGCGCCACTGCGATATAGGTCTTTCCCGTATTAAGCTGGATCTCGTTTCCATTATCGTCAAAATATCTGGTAGGGCCGTATTCCGAGGTCTTCTGCCAGGTGATATGGATGGCTTTTCCCCTGGTAAAATAGTAACCGTCCTGAGTGGTATCCAGATTGGCAAAATTCAGATAGCCATTTTTGTCCAGCTTCACCCACTGGGTATTCTGAACGATCACATTGGCAAAGGAAAGCTGTTCTCCGTTCATGCCGTCCTTCTGTGCCTTGCCGTGGATGTTTTTGTAGTACAGCCCGTCCGCAGGATTGTAAGTAAAGCTGCTCTTGGTGTACGGGAAAATGTTGGACAGATTGATTGTATTTGCCGGAAGCGCCGCCGCTCCATACTGATCCAGGGTGTTGATTCCGGGAGCGAAATTAAAATGCTTTGCGTTATAGTACTGCGGGCGGATGTTCAGGGAGTAGCCCAGGCTGGCAGCCGCCTTCGTGATGCCGTCACCGCTGATATAGGCATTGTGGGGCGCTTTTCTGTCCGACGTGCGGAAGAAATAGCCTGATCCGGGCGCTTCTCCCCCCACTCCGTACTCCTTGGTGCCGGACAGGTTGTTGATGTCGGGCATGGTGATCCTGTCCTTCATATAAACCACGCCGCCGAAATGGATCAGGATGGGATCCCATTCGGTCGCCTGGGGTATGTAATAGGCACGGCAGCTTCTGATATTTCCGATCTTGGAAAGCCCCTGCCAGTCATCGATAATCGCCATCTGCCTGGAAATATCTCCCTCCTCCATAATCTCATAGAGTACCTTGGCATGGCTGATGCCGTAGGAAGGCTGGGCCACCTTATCCGTGGGCATCATCACCGCAATGGGCCTCGTTCCTGCCTGCGCCGCGCTGACAGGCTCATTGGTGTAGACGCTTCTCACCTGACCCGCTGCCTGTACCCCTTCTGCCGGTACAGCCAGCGCCGCCGTCAGCATCATGGCCGCAGCCGCGGCCAGTATCTTTACTCCTTTTCTCATGTGTAACTCCCTTCTGCGCTTTCTGCGCGTAGCTATTGGAAACCGCACAGACACAGCTGCGCGGCTGTTCCCCTGTCTATTTCAGAAGCCTGGATATGTCGTTGAACATCACCAGCACCATCACGATCATCAGCACCACGAATCCGGCGAAATGCACCATTCCCTCTTTTTCCGGGGGAACCGGTTTGCCGCGCACTGCCTCCACCGCCAGGAATACAAGCCGTCCCCCGTCCAGAGCCGGCAGGGGAAGCAGATTGATCACGCCCAGATTGACGCTTAAAAGCATGGCAATATTGATCATATTCAGCATCACCACCCAGATCCCATAGGGCTCCGCTTCCTCCTTCACCTCATTGATCACCTGCGCCATACCGATGGGGCCGGACACATCGTCCCTGCCCGCCTTGCCCTGCAGCAGCATCAGCAGGCTCTTTACCGTGGCCTTCAGGCAGTAACGCACCTCATAATAGGCAGATCTGAAAAAGCCTGCCTCCCGGGCATCCACATACTCGCTGTAGCCCTGGAAGCCCAGCAGGTACCGCCCGCTTTCCTCCTCATATCTGGGTGTGAGCACCGTGGTATATTTCTGCCCGTCCCGCTCATATTCGATCTCCATGGTTTTGCCCGGATTCACATAGGTATTGATCATAATCTCACGGCTCACATAAATGCGCTCACCGTCCATTCTGGTAATCAGATCTCCCGCCTGCATCCCGGCCTCCTGAGCAGGATACCCCTCCATCACATCCTGAAGCACCGGCCGGTCGGTTCCCGTATATCCCACAATGATCAGGGCAAACACAAAGGCCAGGATAAAGTTGAAAAATGGCCCCGCAAACACGGTGGAAATCCTTGCCCACACGCTGGCGTTGGGAAATGCCCCTGCGGATGCGCCGGAGCCGTTCTCCAGCCCGTCCTCCCCCTCGAACACACAGGCGCCGCCAATGGGGAGCAGCCGCAGGGAATACTCCGTCCCCCCTCTGGTGAAATGCAGAAGCTTGGGGCCCATTCCGATAAAAAACTCCACCACCGTGATCCCGTTGGCCTTGGCCAGAAGGAAATGTCCCAGCTCATGTCCCAGCACGATCACTCCAAATATCAGGATAAACAATATGATAGTCAATGAATTTTCTCCTTTATCCGGTCAATATACGCATAGGTCTCCGCCTCCGCCTGCAGAATCCCGTCCACATCCGGGTTCGGAACCGTTCTGTGCTGATCCATGCAGGCCTCAATCAGCTCCGCGATCTCCAGAAAGCCGATCTTTTTCTCCAGGAAAAGGGCCACCGCCCTTTCATTGGCAGCGTTGAACACGGTGGGCATGCTTCCTCCCATCCTGGCCGCCCGCATTCCCAGCTCCAGCCCCCGGAAGGTCTCCCGGTCGGGGCGTTCAAAGGTAAGCTGCCCCAGCCTGAAAAAGTCCACCCGCTCTCCCTTCATGGGCCGCCTGTCCGGGTAAAAAAGGGCATACTGGATGGGAAGCTTCATATCCGGCACGCCCAGCTGGGCCATCACCGCTCCGTCCTGGTATTCTACCATGGAATGGATGATGCTCTGAGGGTGCACCAGCACCTCGATCTGATCCAGGGAGACGTCAAAAAGCCATCCGGCCTCCATCACCTCCAGCGCCTTGTTCACCAGGGTGGCGGAGTCCACGGTGATCTTACGTCCCATAGACCAGTTGGGATGGCGGAGGGCATCCTCCACCCCCATGTGCATAAGCTCCTGCCTGGTTTTTCCCCGGAAGGGGCCGCCTGAGGCGGTGAGCCAGATCCTGCTGGCCTGCTCCTTTTTCTCCCCGTTCATGGACTGGAAAATGGCGCTGTGCTCGCTGTCCACAGGAAGGATGGACACCCCATGCTTCCTGGCAAGCGGCATGATCAGATGGCCCGCCGTCACCAGCGTTTCCTTATTCGCAAGGGCGATGGTCTTACCGCTTTCAATGGCCGCTATGGTGGGCCGGATGCCGATCATCCCCACGATGGCCGTCACCAGGATCTCCACACTCTCCTCCCTGGCCAGGGCAAGAAGCCCCTCCATGCCGGAAAGCACCCTCACAGGCAGGTCACGCACCCTGCTTTTCAGATCCGCTGCCGCCTGAGCGCTCCACATCACCGCAAGCGCCGGCGCAAACTCCCGAATCTGCTTCTCCATCAGCTCCACGCTGTTCCCGGCTGCCAGACCCACCACCTTCAGATCCTGATTTTCCCTCACAATCTCCAGCGTCTGCGTCCCAATGGAGCCCGTGGAGCCTAAAACTGCAATTTTTTTCATTTTCATCCCCATTCCGGAGCGTAAACGGCAGAAGCTGCCTGCCATGCCGGCTGTCTGCGACGCCCCTGCACCAACAGCCCCGTGAAGCACAGGCCGCTGCCTGTTCCCCGCATTCTCCGCTTATTCCGCACCCATTCCCGGCCTCAGTCCTACTCAAACCGGATCAGTAGTATGGCCAGATAATAAATGATGGGAGCAGTAAACAGCACGCTGTCAAACCGATCCATGATCCCGCCGTGTCCGGGAATCAGCCTGCCGTAATCCTTGATCTGATGGTTGCGCTTGATTCCTGATGCCGCCAGATCGCCCGCCTGGGAAATCACTGCTCCCGCTGCACAGATCAGCGCCGCAATCCAGGTGATATTCTGGTCTGCAAACAGCTTTTCCAGGAACAGCCAGCCGAACAGGGCACCCACCAGCGCAGAGCCCAGCACACCGCCCACGGCCCCCTCCACCGACTTTTTGGGACTGAGCACGGGAGCCAGCTTATGCTTTCCGATGGCCATTCCCGTCAGATAAGCGCAGGTATCACAGATCCAGGAGCTGATAAAGATCAGCCACACCATATAGATCCCTCCGGGAAGCTCCCTGGTCAGATAGATAAAGGAAAAAAGCACCGGCGCATAAAACAGGCAGAAGAACGCCTTCATCACCGTATCCGCATGGATTCCGGGGAAAGAAAACACGTACACAAACATCATTCCCAGGAAAGCCAGTCCCAATACGCCAATCCAGTAGACAGGCTCCGCTCCGCCGTATACCGCCAGATAATAGAGCACACAGCCTGCATATCCTGCCAGCTCCAGCGGGCTTACTCCTAAGCCTCCTGTATGCGCCGTTTCTTTGCTCTTCCCCGCCTTTTCCGCAGTTTTCTGCGCCCCCGCCGTCACGCCGCAGGCCTTTGTCAGCTCACGATACGCGGTCAGGGACAGGCACAGAAGCCCCAGCGCCAGCACGCCGTCCCCGGCAAGAAGCAGAACCAGCGCAAGGATTACCAGCACCACACTGCTCATCAGTCTCTTTCCAAACATACCTTTTCCCTCCGCAGACTGTCTATTCCTTCACCAGGCCGTAGCGTCTGTCTCTATGATTATATGCCTCCACAGCTTTTTCCAATTCCTCCTTTGTGAAGTCCGGCCAGGCCACCGGGGTAAAATAGAACTCCGTATAGGCTAACTGCCACAGCAGGAAATTGGAAATTCTCTGTTCATTGCAGGTTCTGATCAGAAGATCCGGGTCCGGCAGGCCCGCCGTATCCAGTGCCGCTCCCACCGTATCCTCCGTAATCTGAGAAGCGTCAAGACTGCCCTCCTGAGCCTGTCTGACCAGACTGCACACAGCGCGCCGGAGCTCATCCCGCCCGCCGTAATTTAAGGCAATCTGAAAATGCAGGCCCGTATTGTTCTTCGTAGACTCCTCAAGCTGGGCAATCCTCTGTCTGATGTCCTCGTCCAGCCCTGTCTTATCCCCGATCACCCGCACGCACATATTGTTCTTCGCCGCCGTTTTCAGGCAGGTTTTCATATAATTGCGAAGGAGCCCCATCAGGGCATCCACCTCATCCCTGGGCCGGTTCCAGTTTTCTGTGGAAAAAGCGTACACGGTCAGGTACTGAATCCCCATCCGATAGGCTTCCTCACAGATCACCTCCACCGTCTTTGCCCCCTGCACATGGCCATAGTTGCGGGGCATCCCCTTGGCTTTTGCCCAGCGTCCGTTTCCGTCCAGTATGATCGCCACGTGCTTCGGCACCTTTTTCTCCGCCATCCGTCCATCTCCTTCCAAAAAGGGACAGGCTTGCCGCCCGCCCCTCCTGTCTGTATCATCCTGTTCTGTGCATATACCGTAGTATGCTTAAACGGTGAGGATCTCCTTGGATTTCTCCTCTACCAGCCTGTCCACTTCCTTCACATACCTGTCGGTCAGCTTCTGAAGCCCGTCCTCCAGCTCCTTGATCTCGTCCTCGCTCACATCCTCCTTGGCAAGCTTCTTAAAGTGGTCATTGCCGTCCCTGCGGATGTTGCGGACAGCCACCTTACCCTCCTCGCCCTTCTTTTTAATATCCTTCACCAGGGCCTTCCTGCGCTCCTCCGTCACCTCTGGGAACACCAGTCGGATCACGGAGCCGTCGTTGCTGGGGGTGATTCCCACATCGGAAGCCATGATCGCCTTCTCGATTTCCTTGATCAGGGATTTCTCCCAGGGGGAAATCTGAATCATTCTGGGCTCGGGAACGGAAATATTGCCCACCTGCTGAATAGGAGTAGGGGTTCCATAGTAGTTTACCTTAATCTTGTCCAGCACATGGGGATTGGCCCGGCCTGCGCGGATGGAGGCAAAATCTGCCGCCAGGTGCTCAATCGTCTTACTCATCTTATTGTCGAACTGCTGTAATTTCTCATTCATCTGTCAGATCCTCCCTTGCTGATTTTCAAACCGTAACCCGGGTCCCGTTAAACCGTCCCTTTACGGTATTTACAATACTGTTTTCCTCATTCAGGCCGAACACCCACATGGGCATCCGGTTGTCCCTGGCCAGGATGGAGGCCGTCATATCCACCACCTGGAGATTCTTCTCCACCACCTCGTCGATGGTCACCTCATCGTACTTCCTGGCGTCCGGGTTCTTCTTCGGGTCGTCGTCGTACACGCCATCGATGGCCTTGGCCAGAAGGATCACCTCCGCCTCCACCTCAATGGCACGCAGCAGCACGCCCGTATCCGTGGAAAAATAAGGGTGGCCGGTTCCTCCCGCAAAGAACACCACTTTTCCCGCTTCCATAGCCTCCACAGCCGCATCCTTGGAAAACAGGCTGGTAAAGGTGCTGCAGGCAAACGGGGTGAAAATCTCCGTACCCAGTCCCTCGCTTCTGCAGATCTCGGACACATAGATGCAGTTCATCACCGTGGCCAGCATCCCGATCTGATCCGCCTTCGTCCGATCCATATTCTCACTGGTTCTGCCGCGCCAGAAATTACCGCCGCCGATCACCACGCCGATCTGCAGCCCTTCCTGCGCCAGCTCCTTCATCTGCAGGACGACACCGCGCACCGTCGCCTCGTCAAAGCCCTGCTTCTTCTCACCGGCAAGCGCTTCTCCGCTTAATTTCAACATGATTCTGCGCATCTTTCAATCCATGCCTTTCCGCAGCCTGTCTGCCCCGGCGCACGCTTCCGCCCGCGACAGTCTGCACATTTTCTCACTGCTTATTATTATAGCATTCCTTCAATATGTTGTGCAATCTATTTTTGCAGCAGTTCAGCCATATCGGTTTGAGCGGTTGCCCTCCCACTTTATTTTTTCCACGTCCCGGGAACCAGCAGCAGGAGCATGGGGAAGATCTCAAGCCTTCCGGCCAGCATGTCAAACATCAGCACATATTTGGAAAAATCAGAAAAAAATGCAAAATTTCCCATAGGCCCCGCCAGCTCCAGCCCCGGGCCGATATTGTTCAGCGCCGACACCACCGCCGTCACGTTGGTGGTAAAGTCATGGCCGTCCAGGCTGAGACAGAGGATGGAGGCTGCCAGAATCAGCAGATAGGTAATCAGGAAAATATTGGCCGCACGCACCACCGTATGCTCCAGCTTCTTCCCGTCCATCACCACCACCTTCACGCTTCTGGGATGGATCAGGAAGGCCAGCTCTTTTCTGATGGTCTTTAAATACATCAGCACGCGGGAAACCTTGATTCCTCCGCCCGTACTGCCCGCGCAGGCTCCAATGAACATCAGTCCCACCAGAAGCGTTCTGGACAGCTCCGGCCACAGGTTAAAATCCGTGGTGGCAAAGCCGGTGGTGGTCATGATGGAGGCCACCTGGAAGGCCGCATGGCGCAGGCTGTCCCCGAACGCCCCCACCTGGGGCAGGATGTTCAGGGCAATGATCAGGGTCGCCACGGCAAAAATACCTAGGTACCCCCGCACCTCCTCCATTTTAAGCGCATCCCGCCCTTTTTTTATGAGGATCAGATAATAAAAGGAAAAGTTCACGCCGAAAAGGAGCATGAAAATGGCCACCACCACCTGCAGGTAGGGGCTGTAGCTGGCCATGCTGTCCGACAGGATGCCGAAGCCTCCCGTTCCCGCCGTGCCGAACGCGGTGCAGATGGTGTCAAAAAGCGGCATACCTCCCAGGAGAAGCAGCACCATTTCCACGAAGGTAAGCGCCAGATAGATTCCATACAGCACAAAAGCGGTCTGCCTCATACGCGGCACCAGCTTGCTCACGGAGGGTCCGGGGCTCTCCGCCCTCATCAGGTGCATGGTCTGGCCGCTGGACATGGGAATGATCTGCAGGACGAATACCAGAACGCCCATTCCGCCGATCCAGTGGGAAAAGCTTCTCCAGAACAGACCCGCGCGGGTCAGCGCCTCCACATCAGCAAGGATGCTGGCCCCCGTAGTGGTAAACCCGGATATGATCTCAAACAGTGCGTCCGTAAAACGGGGAATATCCCCGGAAAGCCACAGCGGAACCGCCCCCACCAGGCTCATCACGATCCAGCCCAGCGCCACGGCCACAAAGCCCTCTCTGGCATAGAAATTACCCACCTGCTCCCGCTTTCTGGAGAACAGGCTGCCGCACACAACGGTACAGGCTGCGCAGCCCAGATAAACCGGCCAGTTTTCCTCTCCGTACAGCAGGGCCACCAGAAAAGGGAGGAACAAAAAAATGCCCTCCACTCTCAGAATCCAGCCCAGTATATAACCAATGCTTTTGTAATTCATGAAAAACCTCGTTTTCCCCGGCTGCCTTCCGGGCTGTTCTTATTTGAATATCCCCAAGGGTACATTTTCCCTCATTGCTGCGCCGCCTCAGGCCAGGATGTCATCGATCTCGTCCAGGCCCCTGTGGGTGGTAACTACGATCACGGAATCCCCGGCCAGGATACGGTCCTGGCCGGAGGGCAGAATGGCCTTTCCATTCCTCACGATATTGCACAGCAGCAGGTTGTCCTTCAGGGTAAGCTCTGTCAAAGGAACGTTCAGCACTCTGGCCCCCTCCTTCACAGAGAACCCCAGCGCCTCCACCCGGTTGTCCATCAGACGGTAAACGGCTTCCACCGCGCTTCCGATAGAATTCTGCATAGACCTCACATACTTGATGATGCGCTCCGCCGTCAGATTTTTGGGGCTGATCACACTGCCGATCTCAAAATTATCAATGATCCCGCCATAGGTAATCTTGTTGATCTTGGTGATGATCTTGGCCTGTGATACCTTGCCCGCATAGAACGAAAGCATTACGTTCTCCTCATCCAGACCGGTGAGGGAAACGAAGGCCTCCGCATTCTGAATTCCCTCCTCACGGAGCAGATCCGTGCCCGATGCGTCTCCGTAGATCACCATAGCCTCTGGCAGAAGCTCGCTCAGCTTCTCACATCTTTCCCTGTTATTCTCGATGATTTTCACTTTGATTTTGGACTTGAGAAGCATCTTCGCCAGATAGTAGGCAATCGTTCCTCCGCCCGCTATCATCACATGCTTGATCATCCTGCTGCTGATTCCGATTCCCGCAAAGAGCGCCTTCAATTCATGGGGAGGCATCACCACGGAAATGGAATCCCCCTCATTCAGAACCGCATTGCCGTCCGGAATCAGAAGCTCATGGGTCTTTTCCCGCTCTATCACGCAGATCAGCATTTTTCCCTCAAATCTGCGGTTCACCTCGCTGAGCTTCTTTCCGGCCCAGGAGGAGCCCTCCGGAATGCGGAAACGCACCAGATCCACTTTTCCTCTGGCAAAGGTATCCACCTCCATGGCAGAAGGCACCTGGATCAGCCTTGCAATGTCGGCCGCTGCCGCCAGCTCGGGATTCACTGCCATGGACAGGCCCAGCTCTTCTTTGATAAAGCCAATTTCCGAATAGTACCCGGGGTCACGCACTCTGGCTATGGTCTGACAGTGTCCGGCCTTCCTTGCGATCAGACAGCACAGCAGATTCACCTCGTCCTTCCCGGTCATGGCAATGAACAGATCCGCATCCTCCACGCCGGCCTCCAGCTGTACCCGGTAGCTGGTGGCATTCCCCTGGATCGCCATAACGTCCAGAGTATTGCCCACCTCTCCCACCTTTTCCTCATTGCTGTCGATCACCGTCAGCTCGTGCCCTTCCTCATTCAGCTGCTCCGCCAGCACAAAGCCAACCTTGCCGCAGCCTGCGATTATGATTTTCATCCCGTTTTATCCCTTTTTTATTCAGATTCACCCAGTACAGACAGATAATACTGGTAAAGATTCCTGGAAGTTTTACTGCTGAAATGAAGTCCGTCCGTCAGCGTATAGCCCGTATTCTGCAGCCAGCTGCAGCTGTCAATCCAGATAATCTCAGGATCCAGCTTCTGCCTCAGCTTATCGTTGAAGCTGCTGACCATTTTAGTGGTGATATACTGACCGTTCTCCACCGGATTCACCGACGCATAGTACACGGTGGCTCCCTGGGCAGTCCACTCCTTTGCCTTCTGGTTCACCAGCAGGGCATAACGGTTCACATTGTGTACATCGTTCACCCCCAG
Source organism: uncultured Eisenbergiella sp. (assembly GCA_963559585.1). Taxonomy (GTDB): domain Bacteria; phylum Bacillota; class Clostridia; order Lachnospirales; family Lachnospiraceae; genus Eisenbergiella. The sequence continues at coordinate 24,609 of CAUWLJ010000025.1, forward strand.
GTTCAGAAGGATCTTCGTGCCGTATCCCACCGCCGCGTCGATCTGCGGAACCGCCTGAGCGGCAAACCACTGGTAGCCCTCCGAGGATTTGCAGATCCACACATAAGGATTGGCCCCCACCGCGTCCCTCATCTGAACGGTTCGGGAATCTCCCACAAAGATAATCTCCGGGCCATATACCCGGTCTGCCTCCTCCGCTCTTACGCGTGCACTCTCCAGCACAAGCTCCAGCTGCTCCTGCATCAGTGCAAGCTGGGCCTTCTGGCTGTCATAAGCCTGTCCAAGCTGAGCCAGAAGCTGGACGGAAGCCGGATCCGGTGCGGAAACGGGAGCGGAAACACCCTGGGCCTGGACGCCGGGCATCTGCGCATTCCCCGCGCTCTGAGCCTGCATGTACGACGCCTGCAGCCAGGCCTCCACCGCCAGCATCTGCTGCCTGGTCTGCTCCGTCTGGGACTGCTGAAGGAGGAAAAGCTCCTTCATCTGCTCATACATCACAAGCTCCTCCGGGCTCAGCCAGGCAAGCGCCGCCTCCGTCTCCGGGCTGAGAAGCTTCTGTGCGAACAATCCGTCTGCACTCTGCTCAGGCGCATCCTGCTCCGGAGCGCTTTGTCCGGAGGCAGGATACTCCCAGGCATCCGCCGTTCCATCAGCCTCCTGTACCGGTACGCTCTCTACTGCGGTCTGTACCACTGTATACCCCGCCTGACCGTTTTCCTCTGCCTGAGCCTTCAGAGGAATCAGCGTCAGACTGCACAGCGCCAGTGTGATCAGTCTGACGCCAAATCCTCTGCCTGCTTTTCTTTTTACCATCCGTCTTTCCTTTCTTCATGCCGCATTACTCTTTTAACGAAATAAGCCCATTATACTCTGCCTTCCGTGAAAAGGCAATCCTGCATTTATGGTGTGACGATTCCGCTCTAGAGCGTGTTTGAAAATTGCTTTCTGCCAGATGTGCGTCCCACTTTGTGGGAGATTTGCCCCAAATGAGTGCGGCGTAGCGGGCTACGTTAAACGAATTTGGGGCAAATATACCGCGAAGTGGGGCGTGTAGATGGCGGGAATGAATTTTCAAACACGCTCTAGCAGCAGTCATCATTCCCTCCGTCCTCCACCTGAATCACAATCGTGTCCTTCTCCTTCAGCGGCTGAAGGAATTCCGCCGCCTCACCGTTCACCGTAATCGTCACCGGACGGTCAAGGCTGCGGAAATCGATTCCCGTAAGGGAAAGCATATCCATCAGATAATAGGGCTGGCCTCCCTCCTTGCGCGGAAGGCGTATATCCCTTCCATTCAATGAGAATACCTGCTGTCCCGGCGGCGTCTGTACAGGCTGCGTTTTCTCCGGCGCAGAGGCCTGCGCCCCTCTTTCCCTCTCCTGCGCCGAAGTCTCCGCCGCCCTTTCCCTCTCCTGCGCCGGGGAGGCGGGTACAGCTGCAGGGAACGGTGCGGCTGTGGGGTGCGGCACAGCCGCGGAGGACGGTACGGCTGCGCTTCCGGGTGCTTCCTTCCCATCCGCCTCCCCGCTTCCCGCCCGTCCGGGAACGTGCTCCGTTACCAGCACATCCCCCGTATTCAGATAAACGGAGGCAGCGGTGAGCTCTCCATTCAGGAGAATCTCCTCCTCCTCCCCAATCCCGGCGGCCTGTGCTGCCGTCATGCGCACATCCTCCCCTCTTCTGGCAGGCGTAAAAAGGATATTATCTCCGGGCCGCACCACGTCGGCCAGGGCGGCCTCCTTTCCATTTATAGAAAGCGACGCAGGCTCCGAGGGCGTGCCCCTGCTGCTTCTGCGCTCCCCGTTCAGGGTAAAGACCAGATTCCTTCCGGCGCTGCCCACCATATCCCGGTAGGTGTAGCCGTTCATCATCAGCACGTCTCTGACCGTAAGCGTACCGCTTCCAAACAGCCTGGCCGGACTGCCGTTGAGCAGAACCCGGTAATTATCATGGATCAGATGCAGCCCTGCGGACACCAGAATGCCAAGCGGCGTAGCGTACTCCGGATTTGCCAGATCATACTCGCCGGATACGCAGTGCATCTGATAAAAGCCTCCGGCCACCGCCACCTTTTTCTCATCCAGCCCCAGGCAGCGGCTGATCCCCTCCCGCAGTCCGGCCAGCCGGCTTCCTCCGCCCGCCAAAAATACGGCGGAGGGACATCCGCCGTTCACTTCCACGATTCTGTCTGCAATTTCCTGGCAGAGCTGGCCGCTGGCCGTCCCCACCGCCTTCAGAATCTCCTCCTTCTCCACCCGGTGTTCGATCCCCAGAATATCGCTGAAAACGATGGTCTCCTTTTCCTCCAGCTCCTCTTTGATCTTCTCCGCCGTCTCAAAATCCAGAAGGTATTCCTTCATCAGCGTTTCCGTGATCTCATCCCCGGCCACCGTAGCCATGGTATACCCGGTGACGCTTCCGTCCCGGCAGGCTGCAATATCGGAGGTGCCGGCCCCAATATCCACCATCACCAGGTTCAGAAGCCTGAGCTTTGCGGGAATGGCTACATTCATGGCCGCAATCGGCTCCAGCGTAAGCCCCGCCACAGAAAGTCCTGCCTGGTTCATAGCGGTATACAGGCTTTCCACCACCTCCGCCGGCAGGAACGTTGCAATGATTTCCGCCCTGATCCTTTTCCCCTGGTGATCCAGGAGGCTGGACATCATATAGTTATCCAGGTAATACTGCACCACACTGTAGCCCACCAGGTAGAACTGGCGCTCCTGGATCTCTTCCTCAAAAAGCTGCTCGGCCTGTTCAATGGCTCCCGCCTCCAGACGGCCGATCATCTCCTCATCGATCCGCTGTCTGCCCGGCAGCTCCAGCTCAAACTCCGCCTTCTGTGTCCGCAGGGCACGTCCCGCCGCCGCCACGTACACCTGCTCCAGAGAAAATCCGGTGCGTTCCTCCAGTCTGGAGCGAAGAAGGGCCGCCAGTCTGGCCACTTCCCCAATATCCTCGATCTGGCCGTCGATCATAGCTCTCTTACTGTGAAAAAGCGTATCCATGGCCAGAACCCTGACCTTGTCTCCTTCCATCTGCCCCACAACGCCGATCAGGCTTCTCGTGCCGATGTCCAGTGCGAAAAACACGCCGTTGTCTGTCTGTGTGGTTGTATCCTGCATACAGGCCTCCTGTCTGTGTTCCGTTCTTGTCTGTCCGCTCAGGCTCTCACCTCAAAGGTGGAGCCGGGCGCAGGACGCCGGACAGATGCGGCAAACTGCTCCAGCAGCAGATCGGACTGAAGTTCCTGCTGTTCCATCGTGTTCTTCAGCATGGCAATCCCCAGCTGGTTCTGAAACCTCAGATTGCTCATTGCCATGCTTGTCTGAATGATACCGTCTACGCCAAAGCTCATCTTATCCTTCTCCTTCCGGGCGGTTCTGCGCCTTTCCCATCCTGAAATATACTACTTACCTTCCCTGCTGCGGATATGGGCCGCAACCTTTACATCCTGCGTCTTGATATGATTGAACAGCCAGTCCGCCAGCGCACGGTTGATCTCCGCTACGATGGCCACGGAAGGGCCTTCCTTCGCCAGCCTTGCAGACAGCTCGTCCACCTTCTTAATAAAATAAGCATGGTAGGACTTATGGTTCGTGTAATCAGGATAGTCGCTGGACAGCTGCAGCCGCTCCTCATCGCCGAAATGCTTCTTGGTATAATCCTGGAGAAACTTCATCGTCCTGGTGATCTCCTCCCTTCCCTTACCCTTGGAGCATGCGTCCAGAAGACCGTTGATCGCATCGATCAGCTGTCTATGCTCTGAATCGATCAGAGTGTTTCCTGTCATCAGATCCGGTGTCAGTGAATATGCCATTTTTATTTTCTCCTTTTGCTGTAGTAGTAATAAGTATAATTAATTAGGTAAAAACAGGATGCACGCGCCTGCGCGCCATTCATCCTGTTCTCCTGCGGTGGAATACGCCTCCCGGGTACCCCGCCGTCATAAATCGTGTAATGAAACAGCCGGCCGGAAATCCGGTCCTTCTTAAATAATAATCGGTAGCTTCCTTTTTTTATTAAGAGTATGAATTAAAATCTTAATCTTTACATTTCCCTGCCGATAATGGTATATAGTAGCATAGACCTGCAAAGAGATCCTTCTTTGCGCAGTCACAATCATTACATAAGGGAGAAAGCACCAATGAAAAATCTATCTATTTCCAAAAAGCTGATGGTCACGTTTGGCACCGTGATCTTCATGTTCTGTCTTACGGTCGTGATCGGACTCGTCGGGCTGAACTCAGTAAAGCGAAACTATGCCACCTTCTATAACGGCCAGCATCAGATCAACGTGCGTGTGGAGCAGATGAACGGCCAGATGAACCAGGCTGTCAAGAACCTTGCCTTTGCCATTCTTACAGAGGATCCTGCTTCTTCCGCTTCCTACGTTGAGCTTGCGGATTCCCTGGTATCCCAGATGAACGATAGCCTGACCTGGCTTCAGCAGAATCTGGTCACCGATACCAACAAGGCCCTTCTGGCAGACTATTCCTCCAAGGTGTCCGTCTCCAACCAGATCTATTCCCAGCTGACCCCGCTGGCTCAAAGCGCCTCTCCTTCCGACAAGCAGAAGGCGGAAACGATTCTGGTAAATGAGCTTACCCCTGCTCTGGTGGACAATCAGGAGATTCTGAATGAGCTGCTCGACAGCACCGATATTGTTGCCGCCGATTCCTATAATGAATCCATGGCCTCCTCCTCCACCCAGTCTCTCCTTATGCTGTTCATCTCCATCGGAGCGCTGGTGGTGACCATCCTGCTGAGCGTCAACCTGATCCGTCAGCTCGTCCTTCCCATCAAGGAGATCCAGGCGGCGGCCAGCTCCATCGAGAATGGCAACCTGAAGATTTCCCTTGCATTTGAGTCGAAGGATGAGCTGGGCGAGCTTGCCGGCCATATCCGTACCATGAGCGAGAGGCTGTCCTACTATGTGAATGCCATTACCTCAACCATGGCGCTCCTGGCCTCCGGCGATCTGAATACGCCTCAGTACGACACCTTCCTCGGAGACTTCCTTCCGGTTCAGACCTCTATCCGCAAACTGATCTCCACCCTGGATTCCACCCTGTACCAGATTGACCAGGCCGCCGCGCAGGTTGCTTCCGGCTCTGATCAGGTTGCCTCCGGCGCGCAGGCCCTGTCCCAGGGCGCTACCGAGCAGGCCAGCTCTGTGGAGGAGCTTGCCGCTACCATCAACGATCTGTCCGCTCAGGTTCAGTCCACCTCTTCCCACGTGGAGGATGCGCGCAGCCAGGTAGACAATGTAAATGACGAGATGTCCTCCTGCAACAATCAGATGCATGAAATGACCGCGGCCATGACCGAAATCACCCAGAAGTCCGCCGAGATCAGCAAGATCATCAAGACCATTGAGGACATTGCCTTCCAGACCAACATTCTGGCTCTGAACGCCGCCGTTGAGGCCGCCCGCGCAGGCGCTGCCGGTAAGGGCTTCGCCGTTGTGGCCGACGAGGTGCGCAACCTGGCCAGCAAGTCACAGGATGCTTCCAAGAATACTTCCATCCTGATCGAGGGCTCCACCAAGGCTGTGGAAAAGGGTAAGGCCCTTGCAGACAGCACGGCCGAATCCCTGTCCCGTGTGGTATCCTCTGCTCAGGAGGTTGGCGAGATCATGAACAAGATCGCAGACACCTCCGCTTCCCAGGCAGTTTCCCTGTCTCAGGTAAGCCAGGGCGTGGATCAGATCTCCAGCGTTATTCAGACCAACTCTGCCACAGCTGAGGAGAGCGCCGCAGCCAGCGAGGAGCTGTCCGGCCAGTCCCAGATGCTGAAGGATCTGATGAGCCAGTTCCGTCTGACCTCCTCCGCAGGCATGAATGCTGGAATAAATGCCGTTTCCGAGTATTCTTCCCCTGTTCAGAGCGCGCCTTCCGTTGAGGACAGCTACACGGCTCCCTCCTATGAATTCGCAGGCTCCGACAAATATTGATCTGCCCTCCTGCATCTGTCGGGCTCTGTGACAGATACTTCGACATCATCCTTATGTGAATATGAATAATAAAGAAAGAGAAAGCGGCTCGTTCAGGCTCCGCTTTCTCTTTTCTTATTTTTATCTTATCATTTTAATCTCCATTTTGGAGTGGAAGCGACGGGGGAAGAAAAACCGGGAATGCAGTTTTTCTTCCCCCATCAGGCTTATTTTTCACGCTGTCTTTTCAGCAATGCAGGATGCAACGGCCGCCTCCCCTTACTCCCGTACCGCTTCCTCTCCCGGCTTCTCCAGACGTCCCGCAGCCTCCTTTTGTCTGTCTCTTCCGTCGAACTTCAGGAAGTAGGCATAAATGTCCACCACCGCCTGATACAGCTCCTCCGGCACCTCACAGCCCAGGTCAAGCTGAGTCAGCAGGGTAGCCAGGGAATTGTCCTCATACACCGGGACGCCATTGGCATCCGCCACCTCCACGATCTTATCCGCCACATAGCCCGAGCCGGAGGCCACAATCACCGGAGCCGCATTCTTCTGTTCATCATAGCTTAGGGCCACGGCCTTACGCTTCATGGTATTCTTAAACTCTGACATTCACCGTATTCCTCCTCATGCTGATCTCCGGAAACGCCTCCGAAAGCGGAATGGACTCGCTGCTGCTGCCAAGCACCAGTGAGTGGAAGCCCAGCCCTCTCTCCGCACAGATCCGGGATACCTTCTCCCTGATCTCCTTTTCCCTCTCCTTGTAACGGTCAGGGTAGTTGAGCTGCATATCCACCTTTCCGTCATAATAAAAAAGAAACAGATCAAAAAAGCCCACATCCTGTATGTCAAACTTGATCAGGGCCTTCACCGCCCTGCCCCTTCCGCCTTCCGTGCCGGTCTCCGGCCTTCCCGCATCCGGATCCACCCACATCTCTGAATAGAGAAAACGGTTGTCCACGTTCATGGGAAATACCATATGAAGCACAGGCATGAAAACGCTTTCATTCATCAGCATGGAACGAAGCATATTCACTGCATTCTGCCGTCCGTCCGTTCCCGCCGCCCCCTTCATCCCCATCTCCAGGATCTGTACCAGGCGGTCGTTTACAGCGCTGTCTCTCCCCTGCTCTCCCTCCAGGCGGTTCAGGATCTGGGCCATCTGCTCCTCGCCCAGGCTTCCGAAATATTTCTGGAAGCCCGCATAGCCCTCCAGCCGTCTGAAGGAGGCCAGCAGCCCCTCTCTGGTTCCATTCTCATAACGGGCCAGCAGCTGGGCCAGAAGGGCCGTCATCTCTCTCAGGCTTCCCCTGTCATGGGAAGCGGAAATATAGCTGTTCAGAAATGGCAGAATCTCCTCCTTGAGCCTGGTTATATCCTGCGCAGACGGCGCGCCCTTTCCTGAAAACAGGCCTTCCATCTTCTCTCTGAGCGCCTGAGCCTGGCTTTTCAGCATTTTATTCAGGCATTCCTGAAGCACGTTCTTCATCCGCTCCTGAATATGGGCGGCGGAGGTTCTGTCCGTATATTTCTTCAGAAAGCTTAAAATCTCCTGCTGCAGATCCGTGGAGGGATTCTCCGAAAGCACCTTCCGCAGAAGCTCAAAGAAGGGCCCCTGAAACCTGCTGGCCGCCGTCAGCTGGTTCTCCATAACTCCCCACATACCTGACTGATCCGTGGCGATCATCTCCAGGAAGGAGGCGATCTCCTGCGCCATATTCGTCCCGATTCCCGACTCCACCTGGAACAGGGAGCCGTACTGGAGGAGCTTTGCCAGGGATTTCGCCGTCTCGGGATGGCGTCCCAGCTCCTTGACAAAGGCCTGAAAGTTGGATTCATAGTTCAGCTTCAGCTTCTGATCCTGCGTCTGTCCCGCAGGATCCTTGCCGTCAGGACGAACCACCTTGTCCGTCATAACGGGATTCTGAATCTTGTAATCATTCTCCTGCATCTGCCCCGGACGCAGCTGGTTTAAATTGGTCCGCTCTGTGAGAGGGGTCGTTACTTTTAAAATATTAGACATTTTTCACCTGCTTCAATTATTTTTATCGCTGTCCTGCCGATATATATAGTATGTATTATAAACAGCATTTCTCTTACCCATGGGAATGCGTGTAAAAATCTAAAGATAAGGCGGTACAGTGCGATTATGGATAACGGTATGGATAACTTACTGGATACTTACCTTTTTGAAACCAATTCCCTTCTGGAACAGATGGATGAGATCCTGATCAACGCGGAGCAGGCCGGGGATTTCACCTCTGACGATGTGAACGAAATCTTCCGAAGCATGCACACCATCAAGGGTTCCTCTGCCATGCTGGAGTTCAATTCCATCATGACGGTGGCCCATCACATTGAGGATCTGTTCTACTATATCCGGGAAAATGGAACGGAGGGGTTGAACGCCTCCCAGAAGGCTGATCTGTTCAATCTGATGTTCAAATCCACGGATATGATCCGTTCCGAGGTTTCCAAGGTAGAAAACAATGAACCTCTTATGGATAACATCGACAATATCATTGAAGAAATTAATAGCTTTCTGGCAAAAATAAGCGGGAATGAGCCGGAGAAAAAGGAGGCGGCCCCTGCGGCGGCTCCCTCCTCCGCCGCCTCCTCTCCCGCCGCCCCTGCCCCGCAGGGCTGTCCCTTCACCGTTCAGGTATTCTTTGACGAGGGCTGCGGCATGGAAAACCTGCGTGCCTTTATGCTGTTAAACAGCTTAAAGGAGCACGGCCTGTCCTGCGAATGCTCTCCCGCTGATGTGGAGACCAATTCCGATACGGCCTCTGTCATCTCACAGAACGGCTTCTGCCTGTTCTGTCAGGATCAGGCTGCCGCTGACCAGGTGATACAGGTGGTTAAGCAGGGAACCAGCATCCGTTCCTATGAGCTTGTGCAGAACCAGCAGGCCGCTCCCGCCGATACTGCCGCTTCCGATAAGCCCAGGAAGGAAAGCGCGCCTGCCCGTCCGGCCTCTCCGAAGGCGGAGTCACAGCGCAGCTCCTCCTCCGGCACCAGCAAGCAGAGCCTGATCAGCGTCAACCTGTCCAAGCTGGACAGCCTGATGTCCCTGGTAGGCGAGATCGTCATCACAGAATCCATGGTGGTTTCCTCCCCCGATCTGCGCAACCTGAAGCTGGACAACTTCCTCAAGTCCGCCAGACAGCTCCGCAAGCTGACGGACGATCTGCAGGACATTGCCATGTCTCTGCGAATGGTTCCTGTAAGCGGCGTTTTCCAGAAGATGAACCGTATCGTCCGCGATATGTCGAAGGATTTACATAAAAACGTGCGTCTCACCGTTGTAGGTGAGGACACAGAGGTGGACAAGAGCATTGTGGATAACATCAGCGACCCCATTATGCACATCGTGAGAAATTCCATGGATCACGGTATCGAGACCACCGAGGAGGAGCGGACTGCCGCAGGCAAGCCCGCTCAGGCCGAGATCCTTCTCTCCGCCCGCCATACCGGCAGCGAGGTTATCATCACCGTCAGCGACGACGGACAGGGCATGGATCCCGATGTCATCCTGGCAAAGGCCAGACGCCAGGGCATCCTGACCAAGCCGGAGGAGGAATATTCCCACAAGGAGATCCTTTCCCTGCTGATGATCCCGGGCTTCTCCACCAATACGGAGGTCACGGAGTATTCGGGCAGAGGCGTGGGCCTGGATGTGGTGAAGAAAAATGTGGAGGCCCTGGGCGGCACCGTACAGATCACCAGCGAGAAGGGCAAGGGCAGCACCACTACCATGAAACTGCCGCTTACCTTATCCATTGTGGACGGCATGGAGCTGGCAGTGGGAGATTCCATCTTCACGATTCCAATCGCCAATGTGCGCCAGTCCTTCAAGGCATCCACCGACGATATTGTATATGATACGGAAAACCACGAGCTGATCCGCTGTCTGGACGCTTTCTATCCCATCGTGCGCATCAACGAGCTGTACGGCATAGAGTCCAACGCACAGAGGATTGAGGACGGTATTCTGATGTGGGTGGAGGCCAGCGATATTTCCTTCTGCCTGTTTATCGACGAGCTGCTGGGAGAGCAGCAGGTAGTGGTCAAGCCCATACCCGCTTACCTGAATCAGTTCAATATCAAGGATTCCGGCATCAGCGGCTGCACTATTTTGGGCGACGGCAACATCAGCATCATTCTGGACGCCGCCAATATCTATCAGGCGTTCTGCCGCCGCTTCTGACAACCGGCGGTTTCCCGCCCCGCGCGGGTTTATCTTACTTGAATGGAGAAAAGAATCATGGCAGATAATATGAACATGTTACCCGAGGAGGAAGAAGTCTCCTCCGTCAACCACAGATTTCTCACCTTTCTGTGCGATAATCTGACCTTTGCCGTCAATACGGATCATGTGGTGGAGATCATTACCAACTTTATGATCCGTCAGGTTCCGCTGGTTCCCGGCTACATTCTGGGCATCATCAATGTGAGAGGGCAGATCATTCCCGTAATCGATATGAGGCTGCGCATCGGCAAGGAGAATTCCTTCTTCGACACCTCCTGTATCATCATACTGGAAATGGAATCCACAATGATCGGTCTGGTGGTAGACTCTGTTTCCCAGGTTCTGGATCTGGATATGGACAGCATTTCCCCCGTCCCTGTGGAAAATCAAAATGAGCTGGCCAGCTCCATGCTGGCTCTGCCCGGCGGCGCCGTAGTGCTGATGCTCAATCTGGCCTCGCTGGTTCAGCCGTAGGAGGGAAATTATGCTTCAGATCACCGATCAGGATTTTACCAGATTGGTTCAGTTTATCCACAAGGGCTACGGCATTGACCTGTCCAAAAAGCGTGCTCTGATTTCCGGCAGACTGTCCGGCTACATTTTTTCGCTGGGCTATCAGGATTTTCATGATTATGCGGAGCATATCCTGACCCACAGGGATCCCAAGGACGTGGAGGAGATGCTGAACCGTCTGACCACCAATTACACCTATTTTCTCAGGGAGGAAGCTCATTTCACCTTCTTCCGGGAGACCGTCCTTCCCTGGCTGGAGCAGCTCCACAGCCGCGACCGCTCACTGAGCATCTGGAGTGCAGGCTGCTCCAGCGGGCAGGAGCCCTACACCATTTCCATGATCCTCAAGGAATACTTTGGAAGCAGGGGCGGCCACTGGGATACCCGTGTCCTTGCCACCGATATTTCCCAGAAGGTGCTGGGTATCGCCCAGGAGGGGATCTATGATGAGGACTCCCTCCAGAAGGTTCCTCCCTCATGGAAAACCAAATATTTCCGAAAAAGCTCCCAGCCCGGTATGTTTGAGGTCAGCCAGGAGCTGCGCTCCAACGTGATCTTCCGTACCTTTAACCTGATGGATCCCATTGCGTTCCGCCGGAAGTTCGACGTAATCTTCTGCCGCAATGTGATGATCTATTTTGACCAGGCCACAAAGGACGCTCTTGTCAGGCGTTTCTATGATTATACCACGCCTGGCGGCTATCTGTTCATCGGGCACTCGGAGAGCCTGAACAGGGCTGCGGCGCCCTACGATTATCTTTCTCCGGCTACTTATCGCAAGAAAGGCTAGTGATTGTATGACGAACAAAACGATCAATATACTGGTGGTGGATGACTCCATCCTGTTCTGCCGTTTTCTCACGGAGTCGATTCCGAAGCTGAATCCCAGATTTCAGATCTGCGGCTACGCCATGAATACCACCCAGGCGCTTCGTTCCATCGAAACGCTGAAGCCGGATCTGATCACCATGGATATTGAAATGCCGGGTGAAAGCGGGCTTGATTTTCTCAAAAGACTGCTTCCCATCCATCCCATTCCCGTTGTTCTGATCTCCTCACTGAATCTGAACGTACTGGAAGCCCTTTCCTATGGAGCCGTGGATTTCCTGCGCAAGCCGGACATGACGGCTGCCAACACAAAGGAGGCTTTTCTGAAAACCCTGTCAGGGAAGCTTACTATCGCAGCTACAGCGCGGGTCAGGGTTCCCTCTGCTGCTCCTGCCGGAAGCGCGGGCGCTCTTGCAAGGAGCAGCCATCTGCCCGCCATCTCCCCTTCTCTGGATCGAACCATCATTGCCATCGGCGCATCCACGGGAGGAACGGAGGCCACCCTGGAGGTACTTCGCAACCTTCCGGAGAATACGCCCGGCATTGTGGTCACCCAGCATATGCCGGAGGGCTTCACAAGCATGTATGCCCAGCGCCTGAACCGGCTCTGCCGCATGTCTGTGAAGGAGGCGGCCAACGGTGACCGCGTGATGCGGGGGCATGTGCTGATCGCTCCCGGCAGTCTGCAGATGCGCCTGGTTCGTGTGGGAAACACCTATACCGTGAACTGCTTCCCCGGCCAGAAGGTGAACGGCCATCGTCCCTCCGTGGATGTGCTCTTTGATTCCGCCGCATCCACCGCAGGCGCTGACGCAGTGGGGATCATCCTCACCGGGATGGGCGCTGACGGCGCCAGAGGGCTTCTGAAAATGCGTGAGGCAGGTGCCTATACCATCGGACAGGATAAGAATTCCTGCGTGGTCTACGGAATGCCCATGGCCGCCTACGACATGGGAGCCGTGACGATCCAGTCCTCCTGCTCCAACATTCCCAACGTACTGCTCTCTTACCTGAATAAAAAGGCCTCCCAGAGGTAACGGTTCCTGCCAGCAGCCGGCAGCGGAAATCCTTTCCGGCTTTTAAATTTTAAATCCTATCCCGCTTTTTCTTCCAGACCGCTGCAGGCATCGAGGCAGCGGGATAGGAAATCCGTAAGAGAACTAAAAAAAGAAAACAGGCTGAACCAACCGGCCTGTTTTCTTTTTATTCGGGCGGAGCTTACTGTCTCCGCCGGTTTTCTGATATTCTCTGCTTCCTGACATGCTCTGCTGATATTCTCTATTTCCTGATATTCTCTGTTTTCTGGCACACCCTATTTTTTGGTGCTCTCCTGCAGCTTTTCCTTTCTTCTGCCCTGCGCATCGATCTGGTAGCCGTCGATGGTGGTATTCACTGCACGGGAGCCGTCCGCGTAATAATAGGAATAGCTGCCGTCCGCTTCCTTTCTCCATCCTTCCGTCACGGTCTGTTCCTGGCGGCTGGCTACGCCATATACGGAGAAATGGGACACACTGGAGGTAAAGGCCCTCGCCTCCTCGTCATAATAGCTGTCCTCCAGCCACTGCAGGGTATTGTCCGCACCTACGTACACCATCTGCAGCTCTTCCCCTCTTTCCGGCTGTCTGCACGGAATCCAGACCCGGGCCTTTCCGGTTCCGAAGGAAATGTTCTTCACTGCACTGCCGCCCGCCGTTTTTTCTATGATCTGAATATCGCAGACGGGCAGGCTGCCAATCGCCGCCTTTGCCACCGCAAAGTTCGCGCCGTTTAAGGAAAAGGGACTGATCAGGATGCTCAGATCTCCCTTGGTCACTCTCTGCAGATCCTTCAGCGTATTGGTGTCCAGCTCAATGGAGGCAAGGCTGGTCTTCATGCCCAGGGAGGCCTCCTGATCGATCAGCTTCTGCACAGCCGATCTGGAAAGCTCCAGGCGATACCCATTCTGAGCCGTGCCGCCCGCAGTGATCTCCAGGAGGAAGCCCTCCTCGCCGTTCGCCTCTGCCTGGGCCGCTGTAAGACTTTCTCCCGGAGCCAGCGTCAGGTTATAGACGGTTCGTGCATCCTCAGAGGATGCGCCGCTGCTCTTCTCCCTTCCGCTTCCTGCATCCTGTCCTTCTCCGG
>CAUWLJ010000026.1:0-37531 GCA_963559585.1 uncultured Eisenbergiella sp.
AGATTGAAAATAAGCCTGATGGCCTGTTTTCAATCAACAGTTTTGTGCCGGAGCGTCACAAAACTGTGTGGACCGCAGGCGGGAAAACGATGCGTGTTTTCCCGCCGCGGCCGAAGCTAAAACGCTCCGGTATGGAGGTAAAGATGCAGAAAGAAACCATATGTATACAGTCAGGATGGAAACCAAAGAACGGAGAACCCAGGGTTCTTCCTATCTATCAGAGTACCACCTATAAATACGAGACCTCCGGGCAGATGGGACGTCTGTTCGATCTGGAGGAGGAGGGATATTTCTATACCAGGCTCCAGAATCCCACCAATGACTGTGTGGCACAGAAGATCTGTGAGCTGGAGGGCGGGGTGGCCGCCATGCTCACCTCCTCCGGCCAGGCGGCCAACTATTACGCCGTGTTCAATATCTGTGAGGCGGGAGATCATGTGGTGCTGTCCTCCACCGTTTATGGGGGAACCTTCAACCTGATCGCCGTGACCATGAAGAAAATGGGGATCAGCTGTACCATCGTGGATCCTGATTCCGGCTATGATACTCTCTGCCAGGCTTTTCAGGAGAATACCAAATGCGTTCTGGCGGAGACCATAGCCAACCCGGCCCTGGTGGTGCTGGATATTGAGAAGTTTGCAAGGGCGGCCCATGACCATCAGGTTCCGCTGATCGTGGACAATACCTTTGCCACCCCCATCAACTGCAATCCTTTCCAGTGGGGAGCGGACATTGTGACCCATTCCACCACTAAATATATGGACGGGCATGCTATGTGTGTGGGCGGAGCCATCGTAGATTCCGGCAATTTCGACTGGAGCCTTTACCCGGATAAGTTTCCGGGGCTGTGCACACCGGACGATTCCTACCACGGCGTGATTTACACGGAGAAATTCGGCAAAAAGGCATACATCACCAAGGCAACGGTACAGCTTATGAGGGATCTGGGCTCCGTCCAGTCGCCCCAGAATGCTTTTCTCTTAAATGTAGGTCTGGAGACCCTGCATCTGCGGATGCCCAGACATTGTGAGAATGCGCTGAAGGTGGCGCAGTTTCTGGAGGAGCATGAGAAGGTGGCCTGGGTGAATTACCCCGGCCTTAAAAGCAGCAAATATTATGAGCTGGCTCAGAAGTACATGCCGAACGGAACCTGCGGTGTGATTTCCTTTGGCCTGAAAGGAGGAAGGAGCGCGGCAGAGCAGATGATGGACCGGCTGCAGCTTGCGGCGATTGTAACCCATGTGGCGGACGCACGAACCTGTGTGCTCCATCCTGCCAGCCATACCCACAGGCAGATGAACGACGAGCAGCTGAGGGAAGCGGGAGTCAATCCTGAATTGATCCGTTTCTCTGTGGGGATCGAGAGTGCGCAGGACATTATTGAGGATCTGGCTCAGGCGCTGGAAGCGGTCTGAAAAGAGAGGGCTGAAGCAGAGACGAGGCCTGAGGGAATGGGGAGAGTATGAGGTATATCAGATACAGGGGAAATGATTTGTTATGGGCGCTTTATGGACTGGAGGTCTGTGCCTGTCTGGCGCTGTACGCCTTAGCTGCAGCGCCGCGGCTCGGCATTACGGGTTTCTGGGCAGCGCCTGCCCTGGCGGTGCCGGGGCTTCTTTTGTCCCTGCTCATCTTCTTCCTGCTCAGAGCTGCTTCAGCGGCAGTATGCCGCGCCGCATACTGCCGCGCGCCAGTGCCCTGCGATACCTGCGGTCCGGGGACGGCAGCCTCCGGCAGCGCAAAAAAAGAGAAAGAGGGACAGAAAATCCGGCTCTGGGAGTATCTGTTCCTTTTTGCTGTTCTGGCGGCCGCCGCGGCGCTGCGGATCGTTTTTCTGTCGCAGACACGGATTGTAACCATACTTCCGGCATGGATTGGAACCGCTTTCTGGCTTCGGACAGCATTTCAGCTTGCGGCCCTGGCATTGCTCTATCCGGCGCTGCGCATCCTGGCGGGAAGGACGGCGGCGGTTTATGTGTCTGCTGCGGCCGCGCTGCTGCCTGCGCTGGTACGGGGGACGGCGGATGGAGAAGGAAGCCTCTGGCTGCTTTTGTCTGCCCTGTATCTGCTTCAGACGGCGCTTCTTCTGAAGGTGCTTGGGAGCGGAGAAAGGAAGGCCTGGCCCTTTGTTCTGCTCTTCGGGCTGTTTTCCGGCGCTGCGCTCTGTGATGCGGTTTTTGCCGTGTTCCCCGTGCTCTCCCTCTGGGGGATCCTTTGTCAGGATAACGGCGAGAGCAGGCAGGAGAAAATACGGGCCTTTTGTCTCTACCTGGGAGCGGCGGTGTCTGGCTTCGGTGCGATGCTGGCGGTACAGGTTCTCGTTTTCCACAGACTGCCGGGGGAGTTTTTTGACGTCTGGCTTTCCGGTCTTTTTCCGCTTTCCCTGAACCCGGCTCCGGCCGTCTTGGAAGGGGAGGGCTGGACGCTTCTCCCCGTTCTCTTACCCGCCTGCCTTTATATTTTTGGATTCCACAGGCAGAGAGAGAACAGGGGAGTACTGTGGCTTCCTTCTTTTCTTTTGATGACGGCCGTTATCCTGTTTGGAAAGACGGGAACAGGCGGACGGACGGTCGCCTGGCTTCTGTGGCTGGTGATGGCTGGGATGGGGCTGCACAGCGCCTGCTGTGTGGAGCCGGCCGAAGGGGAGAACGGAAGAGCCGCAGGGAAAGACGCGGGTTCTGAGGCCTGCATGGAGGAAGATGCTGTGCCCGGGGCCAAAGGAGAGGCATTTCCCAGGCTGCGTCCGGGAGAACAGATTCCAAATCCTCTCCCTGTGCCCCGCCGCAGGGTGTCCGGGCCGATGGACTATGCCTTTGAGCCTGAGGAGAAGGAGATGCACTTTGACCTGGAGCCTGCTGAAAATGATGATTTTGAGATTCATTGAAGCCTCTTCTGGAATAAAAACGCTTCTTTTGACAGATACTGAATCATAAAACGGAATGCGGGCCGGCAGAAACAGCCTTGGCCTGACAAGTATATGGGACAGGAGAGGGTGTATATGAATAAGGAAAGAAAGCGGGAAGCAGAAGGAAAGGGCCAGAAAGACAAGGCGGAGCAGGAGCAGCAGAGAGATGAGCGGATCGAGCAGACCGGGCAGCTGACTCTGGAGAGGCATGGGGAGGAGGATAAGGCCATCCACATGATCAGTATTATCGGTGAGATAGAGGGACACGACAATCTGAGCAGCTCCTCCAAAACCACCAAATACGAGCATATCCTGCCTCAGCTTGCGGCCATTGAGGACAGCAGCAGCATAGAGGGGCTGTTGATTCTGTTAAACACCATGGGCGGGGACGTGGAGGCAGGTCTTGCCATTGCGGAAATGATCGCGTCCCTGAGCAAGCCAACCGTCTCTCTGGTGCTGGGAGGAGGGCATTCCATCGGAGTTCCCATTGCGGTGAGCGCGGATTATTCCTTTATCGTGCCTTCGGGAACGATGGTGATCCATCCGGTGAGGATGAGCGGAACGGTGATCGGGGCGCCGCAGACCTTCGATTACTTTAAACAGATTCAGGACCGGATCACAGGCTTTGTGTGTTCCCACTGCAGCATGAGCAGAAGCAGGATGGAGGAGTTGATGATGGAGACGGGGGTTCTGACCAAGGATCTGGGAACCATTCTGGTGGGAGAGGAAGCGGTGAAGGCCGGCCTGATCGACCAGGTGGGAGGGATCCGGGAGGCCATTGGAAAGCTTCATGAGATGTCCGGGCTTCTGAAGTGATTTTTTTACAGGATGACAACGCAGCCGTTTCGTGTTATACTATTTAAGATTAATCTGTGATTCGCAGATTTGGAGGCGGTTAAATGGCATCAACTTCAGGAAGCAGGTCAGGCAAAAAGAATACATCTTCTTCTTCCAGAACGAGAAGCAGTTCCAATACCAACAGACAAAAAGGGAGGATGACAGGAGGCAGAGGCAGTGCGGCCGGAAGGCGTACAGGAAAAGAGAGCCTGATCGCCAATGAAATCGTTTTGATTGGCGTATTTGCGCTGTGCGTCCTGTTCTTTCTTTGCAATTTCGGGATCATTGGCCCGGTGGGAAATGCGGTGAGCGCGGCCATGTTCGGGATCTTCGGCATGACTGCTTATGTTGTGCCCGTCCTTATTTTCGTGGGACTGGCCTTTGGCATATCCAACCAGGGAAGCACCCTTGCTTATGTGAAGATCGGGGCGGGGGCTGTCCTGATCCTTCTGGCGGGAGTGATCCTGGAGCTGGTGGGGGGACAGGTTCCCTCTATGGAAAAGTATTCCATTGTTTCCCTGTACCAGGTGAGTGCGGAAAATAAAACCGGAGGCGGCGTGCTGTCCGGTTCTTTGGCGTACCTTCTGAACCATTTTCTGGGAATGGTGGGAGCGGTCCTTCTGGTGATCGTGCTTGCCATCATCTGCCTGGTGCTGATTACGGAAAGATCCTTTGTGGGCGGTGTGAAAAAAGGCAGCAGGAGGGTGTATGAATCCGCCAGGGAAGACGCGCGGATCAGAAAAGAACGGGCAGTACAGCGCCGGGAGGAGCAGGAGGAGCGCCGGGAAGAAGAAAGGCGCAGGCGCGAAGCTGAAAAACGCCTGGAGGCGGAGAAGGTGCTGCGCATGGACAAAAAGGTGTCCGGCGTGATGATGAACCCGGTTCTGGAGCAGGAGGAAGGGTATGCGGCGGCGGATATTCCGGTACACACCATGTATCAGGAGCCGGAACGGCCTCAGGAGATTCCGTATGAAAACGCCGGCAGAAGGCTGCAGGAGCTGGCAGGGGCAGCGCCGGACGGCAGGGCGCAGCAGGAGGCGGAACAGGCAGCACCCCTGCAGGAGCAGGGAGCCGTATGGGGCAGCACAGTAAAAAAAGAAGAAAAGCCGCCTGTGCGGCCGGCCTTTTTGAAAGGAGGACGGGAAGAAGACGGACGCGGAAGCCGTATGGGACAGATCCGGGACTTCTTTCGGGATAATAAGGAGGTAAGAAAGGAGGCGGACGGAGCACAGGAAGCACAGGAGAGACGCTCCGAGGAGGAAACGGAGGCGCTGAAGGCCGCCTTTTCAAGACGAAGCACATCCCGCGACCCGCTGGCAAGGACATATGGCAATTCCGATGTATACAGGGATATGAGGGCAGTGACCCCGGTGCATATTACGGTGAAGCCGCTTCCGGATCCTTCCGGCAGAAGCCTTCCGGAGGCCATGCCGGGCGGGGCAGGCATGAGGCCGATATGGGATGGGGCGGCTGTGACAGCTTCCGAGGATGCAGCCTGGCCGGCACAGGAGGAAGCCCCGGCAGATGTAAAGCCGTCTGAAAATGCTTCAAATTCTGGCGTCACAGGCACGGCGGAGACGGCTGCGGACGCTTCGGCGGAGGCAGGGGAAGGCCGGGAGGAGTCCATCGTCTCGGAGCATATTCTTTCCAGGCCGGACGGAGCCGGCTGGGGGAGCCGGGAGGAGGACGGGACGTCTGCGGAGCTTTCCTGGGAGGAGGGCCGCGGCGATGGAGCTCAGGCCGACAGCGCCATGCCATCCGGCGGGCTTTTGGAGGGTACGGCAGAGGAGGAAAGGCTGACAGATACTGCAAAGGAGCACCTGCTTGATCAGGAGGCCCCCCCGGAGACGGAGGGAGAGGCATACCGGAACAGGGATCAGATTTCAGAAGAAGCATGTGAGGATGATGAGGAGGAACAGGGGGGCACAGCATTCTCTGCCGCCGGCAGTCTCCAGGCATCAGCGGTGTCCCCTGCAGGCGGCAGGCCTCAGGCGGCTGCATCAGCCCCTGCCGGCAGTAAACCGCAGGCATCAGCGGTGTCCTCAGTAGGTCTCAGGCCTCAGGCGGCATGTCCGCCCTCATCTGCCAAAGCTCAGGCTTCCCTGGCGCCTGCCAGGCCCAAGCCTGCGCCCAGACCCTATCATCTGCCGCCCCTCTCCCTGCTGAAGCAGGTGGATCACGGAGATGGCAGGGATGCGGCGCGTGAGCTTAGAAATACCGCGGCCAAGCTTCAGCAGACCCTGGCCACCTTTGGCGTAAAGGTAACGATCACCAACATCAGCCAGGGGCCTGCGGTGACCCGCTATGAGCTTCAGCCGGAGCAGGGCGTGAAGGTGAGCAAGATTGTGGGGCTGACAGACGACATCAAGCTGAACCTGGCGGCCACGGACATCCGTATCGAGGCCCCTATTCCCGGCAAGGCCGCTGTGGGAATCGAGGTTCCCAACAAGGAAAACACTATGGTTGGGCTGCGGGAGCTGCTGGAGAGCAGAGAATTTAAGGAATTTCCCTCCAGGCTTGCTTTTGCAGTGGGAAAGGATATTGCGGGCAAGACCGTGGTGTCCGATATTGCGAGGATGCCTCATATGCTGATTGCAGGCTCCACCGGATCCGGTAAGTCGGTGTGCATCAACACCCTGATCATGAGCATCCTGTACAAGGCCAGACCGGATGAGGTGAAGCTGATTCTGGTGGATCCCAAGGTGGTGGAGCTGAGCGTTTACAATGGGATCCCCCATCTGCTGATCCCGGTGGTCACCGATCCCAAACAGGCTTCCGGGGCCCTGCGCTGGGGCGTGGCGGAGATGACCGACCGTTATCAGAAGTTCGCGGACATGAACGTGCGTGATCTGAAGGGCTATAATAAGAAGCTGGAGGAAATGCGGCAGAAGGGTGTGGAGGATGTGCCCGACAAGCTTCCTCAGATCGTGATTATCGTAGACGAGCTTGCTGATCTGATGATGGTGGCTCCGGGTGAGGTGGAGGAATCCATCTGCCGTCTGGCCCAGCTTGCAAGAGCGGCGGGAATCCATCTGATCATTGCCACCCAGCGTCCCTCCGTGGACGTGATCACCGGCCTGATCAAGGCCAACATGCCCAGCCGTGTGGCCTTTGCAGTGTCCAGCGGCGTGGATTCCAGGACGATTCTGGATATGAACGGCGCAGAGAAGCTTCTGGGTAAGGGCGACATGCTTTTCTATCCTCAGGGCTATCCCAAGCCGGCCCGTGTGCAGGGCGCCTTCGTCTCTGACGGAGAGGTTTCGGATGTGGTGGATTTCCTGAAAAATCAGGTGATCGGCAACGTATACGACGACCAGATCCTGGAGAAGGTGAAAAGCAGCGGCTCCGGCGGAGGCTTTGGCGGGGAGAGCGGCGACGACGGCTCCCAGAGAGACTCTTATTTTGAACAGGCGGGCAGATTTATCATTGAGAAGGACAAGGCCTCCATCGGAATGCTGCAGAGAGCCTTCAAGATCGGCTTCAACCGGGCGGCCCGTATCATGGATCAGCTTGCAGACGCAGGCGTAGTGGGTGAGGAGGAAGGCACCAAGCCCAGAAAGATCCTGATGAGCGAGGAGCAGTTTGAACAGTACATAGAGGAATACCTGTAAAGGAGATCCGGTTTTACAAAGTATGCCGCGCGCGGCAGAAAAAGGAGGAAGCTTATGAAAACAGACATTGAGATCGCACAGGAGGCGGTGATGGAGCCCATCGTAAATGTGGCGGCCAGGATCGGGATCGATGCGGAGGATCTGGAGCTGTATGGAAGGTACAAGGCCAAGATTTCGGATGAATACATGCAGTCCATTCAGGGAAATCCTGACGGAAAGCTGATCCTGGTGACCGCCATCAACCCAACCCCTGCGGGGGAGGGCAAGACCACCACAAGCGTGGGGCTGGGAGAGGCCTTCGGAAGGCTGGGGAAAAAAGCTGTGATCGCCCTTCGTGAGCCCTCCCTCGGGCCCTGCTTCGGCATCAAGGGCGGCGCGGCAGGAGGCGGATACGCCCAGGTGGTTCCTATGGAGGATCTGAATCTGCACTTTACAGGTGATTTTCACGCCATCACCTCAGCCAACAACCTGTGCGCGGCCCTTCTGGACAACCATATCCAGCAGGGAAATGAGCTGGGCATTGATACCCGCTCCGTTGTATGGAAGCGCTGCCTGGATATGAACGACAGGGTGCTCAGAAACGTGGTGGTGGGCCTTGGAAGCAGGATGGACGGCACGGTGCGGGAAGACCATTTCGTGATCACCGTGGCGACGGAGATTATGGCCGTGCTCTGTCTGGCAGGCGACATGGACGATCTGAAGGCACGTCTTTCCAGAATGGTGGTGGCCTACAATTATGAAGGCAGACCGGTTACGGCCGGGGATATCGGCGCGGTCGGCTCCATGGCGGCCCTTCTGAAGGATGCGCTCAAGCCCAACCTGATCCAGACCCTGGAGCACACCCCTGCTCTGGTTCACGGCGGCCCCTTTGCCAATATCGCCCATGGCTGCAACTCGGTGAGAGCCACCAGGGCAGCGCTGAAAATGGCGGATTACGTGATCACGGAGGCTGGCTTCGGCGCAGATCTGGGTGCAGAGAAATTCTTTGACATCAAGTGCAGGATGGCAGGACTTTCTCCTGACGCGGTGGTTCTGGTGGCCACGGTGCGTGCTCTGAAATATAATGGAGGCGTTCCCAAGGCAGAGCTGGGCACGGAGAACCTGGAGGCTCTCAAGAAGGGGATTGTAAATCTGGAGAAGCACATCGAGAATCTGCAGAAGTACGGTGTCCCCGTGGTGGTGACCCTCAACTCCTTCCTCACAGATACAGAGGCTGAGATCGCTTATGTGAAAGGCTTCTGTGAGGAGAGGGGCTGCGAATTTGCCATCTCCCAGGTGTGGGAAAAGGGAGGAGAAGGCGGAATCGAGCTGGCACAGAAGGTGCTGCACACACTTGAGGAGAAGGAGAGCCATTTCCATGTGCTTTACGGGGATGAGCTGAGCCTGGAGGAGAAGATCGAGACGGTTTCCCGGGAAATCTACGGCGCGGACGGCGTGACCTATTCCCCTGCCGCCAAAAAGCAGCTTGCCAGACTGGCGGAGCTTGGTTTTGGAGGGCTTCCCGTGTGTATGGCCAAGACCCAGTATTCCCTTTCCGACGATCCCACCCTTCTGGGAAGACCCCAGGGCTTTGAAATCAATGTGAGGGAGGCATACGTGTCGGCAGGAGCCGGTTTTGTGGTGGTGCTCACCGGTGCGGTGATGACCATGCCCGGCCTTCCCAAGTCGCCTGCCGCTTTCCGCATCGATGTGAACGAGGACGGCAGGATTACCGGGCTGTTTTAAAAGGAAGGAAAGGAGAGCAGATGGCACAGATAATAGACGGGAAAGAAATTTCCCGGGCGATTAAGGATGAGGTGAGGGCGGAGGTGGAACGGCTCGCCCAGACGGGAGTGACGGTGACTCTGGCCGTGATTCAGGTGGGAGCCGACCCTGCCTCCACCGTATATGTAAACAATAAGAAAAAGGCCTGCGCCTATACAGGCATCCGTTCCCTGTCCTATGAGCTGCCAAGGGAAACCAGTCAGGAAGAACTTCTTGCCCTGATCGGGGGCCTGAACGGCAGGGAGGATGTGGATGGGATTCTGGTTCAGCTTCCTCTCCCGCCCCATATGGATGAGGATGCGGTGATCCGCGCTATCGCTCCCGAAAAGGATGTGGACGGCTTCCACCCCCAGAGCGTGGGAGCGCTCTGTATCGGCCAGCCGGGCTTTCTGCCCTGCACGCCCGCCGGAATCGTGGAGCTTTTAAAGCGCTCCCATATCCCCATGGCCGGAAAGGAATGCGTGGTGATCGGGCGCAGCAATATTGTGGGAAAACCCATGGCGCTTCTGATGCTTCGGGAAAATGCAACCGTGACGGTAGCCCATTCCAGGACGGAAGCCCTGAAGGAGATCGCTTCCAGGGCGGACATTCTGATCGTGGCGGTGGGAAAGGCCAGAATGATTACCGCAGAATACGTGAAGCCCGGAGCCGCCGTGATCGATGTGGGAATGGACAGAGATGAGAACAACAGGCTCTGCGGAGATGTGGATTTTGCAGCTGTGGAGAAAAAGGCGGGAGCCATTACTCCCGTACCCGGAGGCGTAGGCCCCATGACCATCGCCATGCTGATGAGAAACTGCCTGGAATCCGCCTGCAAAAGGAAGGGAAAGCAGTAGGAGGACGCAGAAACCGGCAGGGCGGGGCATCGGCGCGGCTGTAATGTCAGAAAGAAGGAATGGCAGGAAATGAATTGTCCCAGGTGCGGAAGCAGGATCGAGGAGGGCAGTCTGTTCTGCGGGCACTGCGGGGAAGAAATCCGGATTGTAAAGGACTTTGAACCTGATATAGAGAGCCTGGCGGGCAGAATCGGTCAGGATGTGACGGAGGAAGGCGCTCAACTGAATAAAGACAATTACGAGAAGCCGGATACCGGGCAGAGGCCAAAAGGCCGAAGAAGGCTGTACGCCGCTATATTCCTGGCCGTTCTGCTGCTTGGTATCTGCGGAGGGTATACTCTGCTCTGCTATTGGAATCCTGAGTATCTGAGCAGGCGGGCAGCCATCTGTATGCAGGAGGAGAACTATGAAAGGGCGCTCCCGTTTGCCAGACGCGCGGCATCCCTGGAGGAAAACCCCAGATATTTGACGGATTATGCCCGGTGCCTGGAAGCGCTGGGCGCAGACGGGGAGGAGCTTGAGGCGTTATGCTTACGGATTCTGGAGCTTGAGCCTGCGTCGGAGGAGGCCTATGGGATTCTGATTTCCATTTATGAGCAGGAAAAGGACTATCAAAGGATCAGCCTTCTTCTGCAGGAATGCCCGGATGAGGGGATCGTCAGCCAGTATGCCGCATATACGGCAAGGCCGCCTGAATTTTCCTATCCGGGAGGGGTATATGATGAGCTGCTTTCTCTGAAGCTGATCGGCAGCGCAGGGGGAACCATCTATTATACCACCGACGGCTCCAGCCCGGATCAGGACAGCCCGGTCTACACATCCCCTCTGCCTCTGGAGGCGGGGCATTACCGGATTCGTGCCGTATATGTGAATGAGTACGGTGTGTCCAGTCAGATCGCGGAGGAAACCTATTATGTGGATGTGACGGCGCCAGGCCCGCCTGCCGTATTCCCTGAACCGGGAGAATATACCAGGCCCGCCCTGATTTATGCGGAGGCAGAGGAGGGATGTACGGTCTATTATACCACAGACGGCTCCCGGCCTGACAGGGATTCCGCCCAGTACAGCGGCCCCTTTCCCATGCCGGTTGGGGTGACGCGGTTCCGCTTTGTCAGCTACAGCGCGGCAGGGGCGGAGGGGGAGGAGACAGCGGCCGTCTATTCCCTGAACCTGCATGCAGCTCTTGGCATTGACGCTGCCAGAAACAAGCTTCTGATTGAGCTGAAGGAGGCGGGTGTAATCCAGTCTCTGGACGGCAGCGTGGAGAATGCCGCAGGGCACAACGTTTATCACTATCGCTATGCAGTCACCATAGATGGCATCGACTTTTATCTGTACAGGGAGTATTATGAGGATGAGGCGGGCAACAGAGCCGGAACAGGAACCGACTATGTGGTAAGCATCATGGACGGGAGCTGCTATAAGGTGGTAAAAGAGGAGGCGGCAGAAAAACAGCGGGATCCCTGGGAGGGGCTGTCGCTGCAGAATATAGATTCCGGTATTGCGCCGGAAAATAATTAAAAGCATGAGGAACATGCGGATGGAGGGAAACATGTATCAGATTTTACAGGCAAAGGAACTGACCACAAACATTTATCTGATGGTTGTGGAGGCAAAAAGGGTGGCAGCAGCCTGCGAACCGGGCCAGTTCGTCATCGTGAGAACGGATGCGGACAGCGAGCGTATCCCGCTGACGATCTGTGATTATGACAGACAGGCCGGAACCATCACCATCGTTTTCCAGACGGTTGGAGCCGGTACATACACGATGGCTTCCCTGAAGGCCGGGGATGCCTTCCACGATGTGGTGGGCCCTCTGGGCTGTCCGTCTGATCTGACGAAGGAGGATATGGAAAGCCTGAAGAGGAAGAAGATCCTGTTCGTTGCAGGCGGCGTGGGCACCGCGCCCGTGTATCCCCAGGTAAAATGGCTGCATGAGCGCGGTATTGCCGCGGATGTGATCATGGGAGCCAAGACGAAGGAGCTCCTGATCCTGGAGGAGGAGATGAAGGCTGTGGCTGGAAACCTCTATGTGACTACGGACGACGGCTCCTACGGAAGAAGCGGAATGGTGACCAAGGTGATCCAGGATCTGGTGGAGCAGGAGGGGAAAAGCTATGACGTGTGTATCGCCATCGGCCCCATGATCATGATGAAATTTACCTGTAAGACCACAGAGGCTCTGAAGATTCCCACTGTGGTCAGCCTGAACCCCATCATGGTGGACGGAACAGGAATGTGCGGCGCCTGTCGTGTGACCGTGGGCGGGGAAGTGAAGTTCGCCTGCGTGGACGGGCCGGAATTTGACGGACATAAGGTGAATTTCGATGAGGCAATGAAGCGCCAGCAGATCTACAAGACAGAGGAGGGAAGGGCCTATCTGCGCGCTAAGGAGGGGGACACCCACCACGGCGGATGCGGGAACTGCGGCTGAACCTGAGACTTGCCCGGACGGGGCTCCGGGATGAAGCGGGAACCAGAATAAGAACCGGCAAGATTTCGGAAAAATAAATTTTGGCAGAAAGGCAAAGGTGTGAACATGGATGTTTTGAAGAAGGTGCCTGTAAAGGAACAGGATGCGAAGGAAAGGGCGGCCAACTTTAAGGAGGTCTGCCTGGGATACAGCAGGGAGGAGGCCATGGAGGAGGCCGCCAGATGTATCAACTGCAAGAACGCCCAGTGTATCAAGGGCTGCCCGGTATCCATCAACATTCCCGGCTTTATCGAGAAGGTGAAGGAGGGGGATATGGAAGGCGCTTACCAGGTGATCAGCGATTCTTCCGCCCTTCCGGCTGTCTGCGGACGCGTATGTCCTCAGGAGAGCCAGTGTGAGGGAAAATGTATCAGAGGCATTAAAGGCGAGCCCATCTCCATCGGCAAGCTGGAGCGCTTCGTGGCCGACTGGGCCAGGGAGAACGGCATTAAGCCGGAAGGGGCAAAGGAGAAAAAGGGAAAAAAGGTGGCTGTGATCGGCTCCGGCCCTGCAGGCCTGACCTGCGCCGGGGATCTGGCGAAGATGGGATATGACGTGACCATTTTTGAAGCCCTGCATGAGCCCGGCGGCGTGCTGGTGTACGGCATCCCTGAGTTCCGTCTGCCCAAGGAGGCGGTGGTGAAGAAGGAGATCGAGAACGTGGAAGCTCTGGGCGTGAAGATCGAGACCAACGTAATCGTGGGCAAATCCGTCACCATAGACGAGCTGCTGAACGAGGAGGGCTTCTCCGCCGTGTTCATCGGTTCCGGTGCAGGACTGCCCAAGTTCATGGGTATCCCCGGAGAGAATGCCAACGGCGTATTTTCCGCCAATGAGTATCTGACCAGAAGCAACCTGATGAAGGCATTCCGCGAGGATTCCGACACCCCCATCATGCGCGGGAAGAAGGTGGCGGTTGTGGGAGGCGGAAACGTGGCCATGGACGCGGCCAGGACTGCCCTGCGTCTGGGCGCTGAGGTTCACATCGTGTACAGAAGAAGCGAGGAGGAGCTGCCTGCCCGAGTGGAGGAGGTGCACCATGCTAAGGAGGAAGGAATTATCTTCGACCTGCTCACCAATCCCCTTGAGATTCTGGAGGATGAGAACAACTGGGTATGCGGCATGAAATGTATCAGAATGGAGCTGGGCGAGCCGGACGCTTCCGGAAGAAGACGGCCTGTGGAGATTCCCGGTTCCGAGTTTACCATTGACTGCGATACGGTGATCATGTCCCTGGGAACCTCTCCCAATCCTTTGATTTCCTCCACCACAGAGGGACTTGAGATCGACAGGCACAAATGTATCGTTGCGGACGAGGAGCTGGGAAGAACCAGCAAGGAAGGCGTATTTGCTGGCGGAGATGCTGTGACAGGAGCAGCCACGGTAATCCTGGCCATGGGCGCAGGAAAGGCCGGAGCGAAGGGAATTGACGAATATCTGTCTAAGCAGGAAGAAAAAGGCCGGTAGGAAGCGGGCCGGCGGAGGTATCTATGCCCTGGTGTCCCAAGTGTGAAAATGAATACGTTAAAGGCGTTGAACGATGCGCTGACTGTGGCTGTCCCCTGGTAGACAGCCTGGACGAGCTGCATCGGGAGCGTCTGATCGAAGGCGGTCAGGAGCTGATGCAGGCTGTTTTTGATTTTTTGACCGTGAATGGGCTGAAAACTGTGAAGCTTGAGGAGGGGGAAGAACGGACGGCCCTCACTCTGCTCCCCGGAGAGAAAAAACGGGCAGAACGTTATGCCGCAGTATTTTTCCGGCAGCGGGCCGCTGAAGAAGCGGAACGGGCAGAGGAAGAGATGCCGCAGGATGAAGGGAACGGCGCTGACGGAGAAGGAAACGAAGCAGACCCGGCCTCCATGCAGGCTTCTGTGCGGCAGCCGGAGCCTGTCTATGAGGCGGCTGCTCAAAAGGCGGAGAATTACCGGTCGGGAGCCGGTGTGCTTCTGGCGTCGGGGGCGGTGGGACTGATCCTGGTGCTTCTTTTGGGAACGGGTATCCTCCCGGTTCGGTTCGTGGGTATTTCCCGCCTCCTGGCGCTTCTGATTCTGGGAGGGCTGTCCCTTCTTTTTCTGGCGCTTGGAAGCCGTTCTCTGAGCGCAGCCCGCTCCTGTGAGGGAAAGGCGAAGGAAGAAACGGAGCTGAAGGAGGAGCTGATGCGCTGGTGCCGTCTGAACCTGAAGGGGGATGCGGTGGATGCTTCCATACCGGAGCTTCCCGGGACGGAGGAGGAACGGTATTTTAAGCGTACCGAGCGGATCCGGCAGATGCTTGCAGAGCGCTTTGTCAATCTGGATCCGGGGTATCTGGAAAGCTTCGTGGATGAAATCTATCCGGAATATTTTGAATGAAAATACGGCAGTCTTTTGTGGACTGCCGTATTTCGCATAAGGGGAACACAGTGAAGATAACGATTTTGTGCGTTGGAAAAATAAAAGAACGATTTTACAGGGAAGCGGTGGAGGAGTATGCCAAACGCCTCTCCCGCTACTGTAAGCTGGAAATCTGCGAGGCGGCGGACGAGAGGACGCCGGACAGCCCGTCCCCGGCCCAGAAGGAACAGATCCTGCACAGGGAAGCGCAGCGCCTGGAAAAGCATCTGTGTGAGGATGCTTATGTGATTGCCCTTGCCGTAGACGGAAGGAAAATGAGCTCGGAGCAGCTTGCCCTCCATCTGGAAAAGCAGGGGGTGGGTGGAACGAGCCACATTCAGTTTTTGATCGGAGGCTCCCTGGGGCTGGAGCAGCGCCTTTTGGAGAGGGCAGACCTGAAGCTGAGCTTTTCGGACATGACCTTTCCCCATCAGCTTATGAGGGTGATCCTTCTGGAGCAGATCTACCGCAGCTTCCGGATCATTCATCAGGAGCCCTATCACAAATAAGGGAGGATGTGAGCCAATGAGTTTACCGTTTGACGCGGAATTTTATCGTTCTATACTGGAAAAGACGAACACCGGAATTTATATCACAGATGCCTGTACGGACGAGATTGTCTACATGAACCAGCAGATGAAGCAGATGTTTCAGGTGGATCATGTGGAGGGCAGAACCTGCTGGCAGGTATTGCAGAGAGGGCAGACGGGGCGGTGTGAATTCTGCCGGATCGGCGAGCTCATGACGGAGCCGGGCCGGAAGGCATGCGTGTGGAGGCAGAGAAGCCCGGTGACGGGCAGGATCTACCTGCACCATGACAGCCTGGAGAAGTGGAACGGCCGTCTGTATCATGTCCAGAATTCCATCGATGTGACGGATCAGGTACAGCTTTCCCGCGTGGCGGCTTACGATGAGCTTACCGGGATATTGAACCGCAAGGCGGGAAAAAAACGGCTGAATGATCTTATGGAGGGCCTGCGGGGGAATGAGCTGTGTACGGTTGTGCTTTATGACATAGATGGCCTGAAATGGGTTAATGATACCTTCGGCCATCTGGAGGGGGACAGACTTCTTCTTTTTGTGGCCAAAAACATCCAGCAGAACCTAAAGGAAAACGATTTTGTATTCCGGCTGAGCGGAGACGAATTTATCATTGTATTCCGCGATATGGAGCCGGAGCAGGTGGAGGGCTGGATGGACTCCATTCGCGGTATTCTGAAGGGCAGACGGCCCTGGGAGGGAATGGATTATGATGTGAGCTTCAGCTACGGCATGGTTTGTGTCCGGGCGGGCGAGCACTTTTCCGTTTCGGATGCACTGTCCATCGCAGATACTCAGATGTACATGAAAAAAAGAGACTTTCATATTATGATGGGGCAGAGAAAGCTGCGGGAGGACAGAGGAGTGCAGCGGGAACGCCCTGCCTTTACCTACAATAAGGACCGCCTGTTCGAGGCGCTTACGGAAAGCCTGGATGATTATGCCTTTGTGGGGAACCTGAAAACAGGGGAGTTCATGTATTCGTCCAGGATGGCGGCTGATTTTGATCTGCCGGGTCAGGTGATTCCCAATGCCGCAGCCTTCTGGGGAGAAAAAATCCATCCGGACGATGTGAACGGTTTTCTGCGAAGCAATCAGGAGGTGACGGATGGCAGGACGGAGCGCCATGCCATTGCCTACAGAGCCAGGGACGCCCATGGCCAGTGGGTGCAGCTGCTCTGCAAGGGCAGGATGATTCGGGACAGCCAGGGAGAGCCGGATTTGTTTGCGGGTATCATCCGTAACCTGGACAGCTCCTGTACCAGGCCGGAGCCCGGGCTTCCCTGTACGGATCTGACGGGGCTGGAGGAACTGCTTCCGCCTGTCCTTCAGGAGGATGCAGAGGGGATGCAGGAGGAACCGCAGATACATGGCTGCAATATGATGGAAAGGGAATTGAAATTCCTGGCGGAAAAGAGCAGGGACGGTATTTTTGAAGCCTGGATGAGCGAGGGATTTCCGCTGCTGTACGCCAATGAGGGATATTTCCGGCTGCACGGCTACACAAGGGAGCAGTTCTTTCATGAGCTGAACAACCAGGCCTCTCTGGTGGTATATGAGGAGGATCTGGCCGGACTGAAAAAACAGATTGAGGATCTGATTCAGAACAGGCAGCCGCAGGTGGTTTTGGAATACCGCATTGTGAAGCGGGAGGGCTCCATTGCCTGGGTGCATGTGAATGCAGGGCTTGTCATGCGGGAGGACGGCACTGTGGTCATGATGGGGATGATACTGGACATCACTGAGCGGCGCAGTCTGGAGGAACGCCTTCTGCGCACACAGAAGCTGTTCCAGATCGCCAGAAAGCATACCCGGCTGAATATGTGGGAGTACGATATCCGCCGCCGCAGGATCATTCATACCGACGGTGCAAGGGCGGATCAGGGCTATAATGGGATCGTGGAAAACGTGCCGGAAAGCCTGATTGAAAACGGATGTATCCATCCGGACAGCGTGGAGGCTTTCCGGGAGCTGTACCGGAGGGTGGAGGCCGGTGAGGACGGCGTATCCGCACAGCTCAGAGTAAAAAGGAGGGATACGGATCAGGATTACTGGTGGGAGAAGGTGACTTATATACAAGCGGCCGGAGAGGGAGATACGCCTTATTGGGCAGTGGGCGTGTCCGAGGATATTTCCAGGCAGAAGGAGGCGGAGAGCCGTATCCTTGAGGAGGAGTCCATAAGACAGCTGCTGTCCCACAGTCTGCTTTTGGGCTTTCAGCTCAATCTGACCCATGACCGCCTGGAAAAGCTGCACAGCCGCAGAGAGCCGCTGGGAGGTACGGAGCTGATTGGAAGCGGATATGAGACCCTTTACCATAAAATATGTGCTTCTATCGCAAGTGAGAGCGACAGGAAACGGTATGAGAGCGCCTTTTCACCGGAGAGACTGAAGGAGCGGGTGGAAAAAGGAATGGAAAGCGCCGGCATAGAATTCCGGCAGCTCCAGGAGGACGGAAGGATCCTGTGGGTGACCTTATCCTTCCGGGTGATCCTTTCCGCGCGGGGGGACAGGATCCTGCTGGGGTATCTGAAGAATACGGATCAGCAGAAAAAGAGAGAGCTTGCCCTGAAACAGAAGGCTATGACCGATGAGGTCAGCGGATTTTACCACTACAGCACGGCCAGGCTTATGATTTCCGAGGTTCTTGAGAGCGGAAGAAAGCCCGGCGGCATGTGCGCTGTCCTGATACTGGACATCGATCATTTCAGAGAGGTGAACAGGCGGGGAGGCGTCTTGTCGGGAGACCGGATTCTGGGACAGATGAGCAGTGTAATCCGCAGGCTGATACCATCCTCCAGCATTGTGAGCCGGGTGGGAGCGGACGTGTTTCAGATTTTTTACAGCAGCGTGCGCTCAAGGGAGTGGTTAACCAATTCGGCCAACAGGCTCAGGGAGAGCCTGTGCGGCAGCTATCCGGTAGGGGAACAGGAACAAAGGATTACGGTGAGCGCAGGACTGGCTTTCTTTTTGACCGAGAAGGTCAACTATGACCAGATTGGTCAATACGCGCTGGAGGCTTTGGAGGGGGCGAAGCGAAGGGGCGGGAACTGTCTGGAAATTTATCGCAGAATCATGCCGGGAACAGAAGGGGCGGCAGGCAGCCGGGAACTGGATGAATGTCTGGAAGCCTGCCGCGTGCTTGTGGAGACCGGGTACAGCAGGAGGGAGGTATGCAGAGCGCTTCTGGAGAAGCTGGGAAGCCTGTTTCAGGCAGCCAGGGCCTCTATTCTGGAGCCGTCGGATAAGGGGGCTTTGGAGCCCTTTGCTCAGTGGGAAGAAAAGCGGGGGAGAGGGACAGAGTGCCCTCCTGCTCCTGCCGGGCCGGAGGCCTGTGACGGACGAAAGGAAAAACTGCTCCTCGATGTGGAGGATGACGGCCATGTGCTCTGCCGGGTGCTCCTGGAAGGGCTGCCTTCTCCGGTGAGAGCCATCGAGGCGGAGCGGGTGAAGCGCTTCCTGAGAAGGCTGAACAGACTGTATCTGCTGAGGGAGCAGTGCGATTATATGGCCTGTCATGATACAAGGACCGGTCTCCTGAACTATGAAAGCTACAGCCGGTATATGGAAAGCGGGGAGGCGCAGCTTTCCTCCTCCTTCGGCATGCTTCACCTCAGAATTGCAGAGCTGGGAAAATATAATCGGAAATATGGAAGAACCCAGGGTGATGTGCTGATCCGGCTGGCGGCAGAATGGGTGAAGGAGTTTTTCGGGCATCAGACGGCCTTCCGCATCAGCCCATCCTCCTTCTGCGTCCTGTGCCCGGATATGGCCTATGAGAAATTCCGAAAGCTGTGCGGCAGCCTGCGTCAAAGGACGGAGGAGGAGAGAAAGGGCTGCTTCGTATGCGCCGGAGTGTGGCAGGCAGGGCCTGTTGACGTGGAGCAGATGCTGGGCCAGCTGGAGGAAAAGCTTCAGGCCGCCATGTTGAACAGGAAAAATATGGAGAAGGCGGCGGATCACAGAACCATCTCCCATATTTTGAAGGGTATTCAGCATTCCATGAAGGAAGGGAGATTCTGCACCTTCCTTCAGCCCAAGGCGGATACCAGGACAGGGAAAATCTGCGGCGCGGAGGCTCTGGTGCGCTATCAGGATCCGGACAAAGGGCTGATCCCACCGGCCAGATTCCTTCCGGCTATCGAACAGGCAGGACTGATCCGGTACGTGGATCTGTTCGTGCTGTCTGACGTATGCCGTATGGTCAGAACGTGGCAGGAGCAGGGATGGAAGCCGTTTCCTATTTCCCTGAATTTCTCCAGAACCACGATTCTGGAGCCGGGGATTCTGGAAAGAGTGAACCGGATTACAGAGGAGCACGGCGTGCCGAGAGAACTGATTGAGATAGAGGTGACGGAGACGGTTGGCTCCATTGATTCCGCAAGCCTGAAAAGCATTGTAGATCAGTTCATTGAAGCCGGCTATCAGATTGCGCTGGACGATTTCGGCACAGAGTACAGCAGCATTTATGTGCTTTATTCTCTGGGCCTGCATTCCCTGAAGCTTGACCGGAAGATCGTGCAGGACATTTATCATGACAGCCGGGCCAGACTGGTGGCAAGGGATGTGATCAATCTGTGCAGAAAGCTTTGCATTACAAGTGTGGCGGAGGGAGTGGAAACGGCCGAGCTTTTGGAGGTACTCAGGGAAATGGACTGCGACGTTATCCAGGGATATTTGCTAAACAAGCCTCTGCCGGAAAAGGATTTCCGGGAACAATACATTAAAGATTAACTTGGTTAATATAGCTATTGATTTTGTGCCAAAAACGTGTTAAGATAGTCTCACACAATAGTAGTAAAGGACGTAAAGAGTATGACGCAAATTGGAGAACGTATCGGTAAGATCATCGAGGAGAGAGGAATCAGCAACGCGGACTTCGCAAGGGTACTGAATATCAGCCCTGCGTATGTGTCCAAGCTGATCCATCGCAGGGGTATTCCCAGCGAGCGTTTGATTGAGGATATTTGTGAGAAGTTTGACATCAATGAAGAATGGCTGAACAGCGGAAGGGGACAAATGCAGACGGAAAGAACGGGAGAAGAAATTATTGCTGGTTTTGTGGGAAGGGTGCTTAGGGAGCGGACGGATACCTTCCAGAAACGTTTTCTATACAGACTGGCCTGCATGGACGAGGAGGGCTGGGAGAATCTGGAGGAGTGCCTGAAACGGTTTCAGGGGATGCTGGAAGAACAGGCCTGACGTCTCCGCCGCTGCGCCTCACAATGGGCATAAAATAGAAAAAAGAGGATCCTGCCTGCGGGGATCCTCTGTCTGCGTTCCGCTTTATGGAAGAAAACCTTTCAGGAAACTGTAGATTACTTTCAGGACTGCTTCATCGTCTATCGCAGAGATTATTTTGATAATTGCAGCTCTGTATTCCATAAAAAGTACCACCTCTGTCTTTCCATGTTTAAATATGCTTCGGGTTGATGGATGGAGCTGTCTCCGTCCCAGGTCAGACAGCAGGGAAACAACCGGAACAAGAACATGTCTGGAGTGTACACTATTTCTGAAATAATGTCAACAATAAAAATGAAAGACAACAAAAAATGTACAATATAATCAAAAAGTAAAAGAAAGCGGGACAAAAGAATGGGTATTGGAAAACGTATCAGGGACAGAAGAGCGGAACTGAAAATGTCAAGCACGGAGCTGGCTGAGAAGATTGACGTATCCAAGCAGACCATCAGCGGTTATGAGCTGGAGCGCACTTTCCCCAATCCGGAGAAGCTGAGCAGGATCCTGAGGGCGCTGGACTGTGACGCCAATTATCTGTATCAGGATTTCATCGATGCGGAGGTGATGAAGCGGGACCGGAACGGCCTGACGGAGAGGGAGGTGGAGCTGATCCGGAAGTACCGCCTGCTGAATGACCACGGCCAGTTTGTGGTGGAATCCATCACAAACATTGAGTACGACAGGATGCTGGACGGGCTGGAGCGGACCCGCAGGAAGGAAGAGGGAGGGACAAGGGAGCATGGAGCGTAAACTGATTATTCTGGGGACGAGCCCATCCATGAGCGCACCATGGAGTATGCAAGTACGCCGGGAGCGTTATACGGCAGAAGCGGCTCTTAGCTATTCGGGAAGGATTTACGTGCCCTGTGATCTGGAGGTGATTGATCTGAACGAAGCCTGCGGGCTGCAGTACCCCTGACGGCAGGCGGCAGGGGCAGGCGGACTGGGAGTGGGGCGTGCAGATGGCGGGAATGAATTTTCAAACACGCTCTAGGAAAAGGAGAGGAATGAGCCGGGCTTTCCTTTCATATATTAGAGCATGAACAGAAAGAAAGCATGGAATCAAAACAAAAGGAATGAACCGGCCGGAAGGAATGAACCGGCCGGAAAGAACGGCCCGGCCAGAAGGGAGCAGCTGGTAGATTCCCTGAAACTTCCCAAGGATATGCTGCTGGGGGCGCCGATTCTCACCGTGACGGGAAGCCATGAGGTGTGGGTGGAAAACTACAGGGGCATCATGGAATATACCCAGGAATCCATCGTGCTGCAGGCAAAAACAGGCCGGATTTCAATCTGCGGCTGCGGGCTGGTCATTGATTATTATACCAATGAGGATATGAAGATTATGGGAAATATTCAGTGCATCAGCTACCTGTGAAGGGAGGGACGGCATGAAGCATGTATTCCGGTATCTTCAGGGTTACCTGAAGATCAGGGTGTGGGGATACTCCCCGGAACGTTTCATGAACCTGTGCAGCAGCCGCGGCATCCTTCTGTGGGACATTAAGCGGCAGGAGGATGGCTATGAAATGTATATCCTTCTTTCAGGCTTCTTCCAGCTGCGCCCGATCGTGAGAAAGACCGGAACAAGGGCAGCCGTATTGGAACGCTACGGCTTCCCTTTTTTTATACGTACCGTGCGCAAAAGGAAGGTATTTGCCCTGGGGCTTCCCGCCTGCCTGGCCTTTCTCATCGCTATGAGCCAGTTCGTCTGGGCTATTGATTTTGAAGGGAATCATTCCCTGACAGACGATATGCTTCTGGATTTTCTGGCGCAGAACGGCGTGGACTATGGAACGCCCAAAAACGGCATTAATATAGAAGAACTGGAAGCGGGGCTGAGAGAGCGGTTTGATGTGATCACCTGGGCTTCGGCGCGGCTGGAGGGAACGAAATTCGTGGTGAAGCTGAAGGAGAACGACCTGGCTGTTCCGGAAACGGAAGGAGAGAGGGACGCATGGCCGGGAAGCGATCTGGTGGCCACGCGGGACGGCGTGGTGGTTTCCATCCTGACCAGGCAGGGGGTTCCGCAGGTAACGGCAGGGAGCGAGGTGCATGCAGGGGACGTACTGGTGTCCGGTGCGGTTCCGGTAACGGCGGATGACGGCACGGTGCGGGAGTATCAGCTCTGCCACGCAGACGCGGACGTGGAGCTCTTCTACGGGACGCAGGTGAAGGAGGAGCTGCCCCTCTGCTACGAATACAAAAATTACACGGGCCGCAGGAAGCGTGCCCCTTTTCTGGCGGTGGGTCACAAAAAATGGGTGTTCCGCCTGGGAGAGCGCCCGTATCTGAAATATGATACGGTTCTGGATGTCAGCCAGCTGAAGCTGCTGGATGGAATCTATCTTCCCCTGTATTACGGCTTTCAGGTATATCGGGAATACCTGCCTGTGGAGGCTGTTTATACCAGAGGCCAGGCCGAAGCCATCCTGCAGGAGCGTTTTCGGGAAAATATTGCGGCTTTGGAAGAAAAGGGGGTTCAAATTATACAAAAAGATGTTACAATAAATACAGTCGGCAATACTCTGGTATTGGAGGGCCGGCTGCAGGTTCAGGGAAAGGATGGCAGAAGCATTCCCATTCAGCCCGCAGAGCCTTCACCGCCCGGAGACGATCCGGGACAGGAATAAAACAGACAGCGGGAGCAGTCAGCAGATGGAGTTATTTGAAAAACGGATGGAGATGGAGGCTTCCCACACCCTGAACGTGTTTGGGGAGTACGACAGATATTTGAAAAAGCTGGAAAAGGTGTTTCAGGTCGCCATCGTGGACAGAGACGGCGCCGTGCATATCAAAGGGCTTCGGAAGAACGCGGAGCAGGCGGCAGAGGTGCTGAACCAGCTTCTCACACTATCAAGAAGGGGAAACCGCATTGAGGAACAGAATGTGGACTATGCGATTGAGATGAGTATGGAAAACAATACGGATGCGCTTCTGGAAATAGACGGGGATCTGATCTGCCACACCGTGAGCGGCAAGCCAATCAAGCCCAAGACCATGGGACAGAAGCAGTATGTGGACGCGATCAGGAGGAATATGATCGTCTTCGGAATGGGGCCTGCCGGTACGGGCAAGACCTACCTGGCCATGGCCATGGCGATTACGGCTTTTAAGAACAACGAGGTGGAACGGATTATTCTGACCCGCCCGGCCATTGAGGCCGGGGAGAAGCTGGGCTTTCTGCCCGGAGATCTGCAGAGCAAGGTGGATCCCTATCTGCGGCCGCTTTATGATGCGCTCTACCAGATCATGGGGGCGGAGACCTTTCTCAAAAATATGGAAAAGGGGCTGATCGAGGTGGCCCCTCTGGCCTACATGCGCGGGCGTACCCTGGACAACGCATACATTATCCTGGACGAGGCCCAGAACACCACGCCGGCCCAGATGAAGATGTTCCTCACCAGAATCGGCTTCGGCTCCAAGGTGGTGGTGACAGGCGATGCTTCCCAGAAGGATCTGATGCCGGGAACCGCCTCCGGTCTGGATGTGGCGGTGAAGGTGCTGTCCGGGCTTGAGGATATTGCGCTGTGCAGCCTGACCAGCCGGGACGTGGTAAGGCATCCCCTGGTGCAGAAGATCGTGAAGGCTTATGAGACTTACGAAAACAGGGAGCTGGCCAGACAGAAGGCGGGAAGGCTCAGAGAAGAACGCGCGGCCAGAAGAAAAAACAGGAGTAAATACCAATGACGATCTATGTGGAGAACGAAACGGAGGCCCTTTTCCCTTTTGACATTACAGAAACGGCCTGCCGTGTGGCGGAAGCCGTGCTGGAGGAGGAGGCCTGCCCCTATGAGGCTGAGGTGAATGTGCTCATCACGGACGGGGAGGGGATCCGGGCCTATAACAGGGATTACAGGGGAATCGACGCGGAGACGGACGTGCTTTCCTTTCCCAATATTCCGTTTGAAGGCCCCGCAGAGTTTGATATTGCGGAGGAGATGGAGGCAGACTGCTTCCAGCCGGACAGCGGAGAACTGATCCTGGGGGACATTATTCTGTCTGCAGACCGGATCCGGGAGCAGGCGGAGGCCTACGGCCACAGCCAGCTTCGGGAATATGCCTTCCTGATCGCCCACAGCATGCTTCATCTGTGCGGATACGATCATATGGAGGAGAAGGAAGCCCGCGTGATGGAGGAAAAGCAGAATCTTATCCTGGAAGGGCTTGGCATTACAAGAGAGAGTAACCTATGAGCGATCAGATCAGAAACCGGGGGAAAAAGGGGAACGGGGGCCAGAGAAGCAGCTTTCCTGCCGCCTGCGCCGTCTGTGCCGGCCTTCTTGCCATAATAAAAAGAATTCTCCTGACCAATAGGATCGGGGATAATGGAAATGCCTATTTTGGCATGGCCTTTGATACCTGGCTGTTTTTTACCCTCCTGTGCGGCCCTGCCATGCAGACCGCTGTGGCCGAAATGACGGCGGCCAGGAGCGGCAGGGGCGGGCACAGAAATGCGGGAGAGGTGTGGAGGGCAGGCTTTGGTCTGGCCCTTCTGCTGGGCGCGGCCGGCAGTGTGCTGATGTATGTCAGTGCGGACTGGGCGGCCGGGCGGCTGTTTCACACGGGCTTGTCCTCTGTGGCATTAAAGCTCCTGGCTCCGGCCGTTGTGCTGTCGGCCTTTCTGGGGCTGATGCGGGGGTATTTTCAGGGAATGGGAACCATGGTTCCCACCGCTTTGTCCAGACTGGTGGAGGAGGCGGTATCCCTGGCCGCCCTCCTGCTTCTCGTTCCGGCG
Organism: uncultured Eisenbergiella sp.; assembly: GCA_963559585.1. Classification (GTDB taxonomy): domain Bacteria; phylum Bacillota; class Clostridia; order Lachnospirales; family Lachnospiraceae; genus Eisenbergiella. The sequence continues at coordinate 25,318 of CAUWLJ010000026.1, forward strand.
CTTTCCGGATATGGGAAGAAGGTGGGGGACCTTTTGTTAAATGCCGGATATGAACAGGCCTTTGGTGCGGCCGGAGGCGTGCTGGGCAGCCTGACTGGCGCGCTTTTTGCCCTTCTGCTTCTGACGGTGATCTATCTGATGCTTCAGGGAAGCTTCCGGCGAAGGGAGAGGAGAGAGAGAGATGGGTGGGAGGAGGGCCGCGGCCGGCTGGCGGGGGAGCTTGTCAGGACGGCGGCTCCCCTGGCCTTTGCAGCTCTTGCCTTCCACGGCAGCTACATGATCGACCAGCTTCTGTTCCTGGGACTTACTCCGGCGGGCAGTGATACGGTGGTGCAGTGGGGTATTTATACCGGAAAGTACCGGATTCTTTCCGGCATTCCGGTGATGGCGGCTTCGTTCCTGTGCACCTTCCTGATGCCCTCTGTGGCCGTGTCTGCGGCCAGCCGGAATATGGGACGTCTGAAGGAGCGGACGCTTCTGATGCTCCGGTGCGCTCTGGCGGTATCCCTTCCCCTGGCAGTGTACGGAGCGGTGATGTCGGATACCCTCATGAAAACCCTTTTCACGGCAGGTGATACGGCTGTGGCAGCAGGCCTGCTTCGCGTGGGAAGCATTGCCGTGGTGCTCCAGTCAGTGGGAACCGCTTTTGCCTGCGCCCTGCAGGGTATGAAAAAGGAGCGCATCCTGCTGATCAATTCTGTCATTGCCCTGGTGGTGCATATTATCCTTGCCTTTATTCTGGTAAAGACGGCAGGGCTGGGCATTCAGGGAATCCTGTATGCGGTGATTGGAATGAGCCTGGTGTATGCAGCACTGAACGGGACGGCGCTTATGCGCCTGATGTCCCTGCGGGCTGACTGGGGCCGGTTCCTGGGCGCTCCGGTGATCGGTACAGGCGTGGCAGGGCTTGTCCTTTTCATGATAAACAGGCTGTTGTCCGGCAGGGTGCCGGGAGCGCTTGTGTGCATCCTCGGGCTTGTGCTGGGAGCAGTGATCTATTTTGCCCTGCTGATTACCCTGCACGGAGTGACGGAGAGGGATCTGCGCCAGGTGCCGGGAGGCGGCCTTCTGATTCTGGCAGGGAGGGCGATGCGTTTTTTCTGACGCAGGACGGATAAGGCTTTCGCAGATATGGCTGAGTCTTTATGAAAACGGGCCTGAATTGAATATTTTCCGAAAAGTATGCTGATACTGGAAGCAAAGGAAGCTGACAAGAGGGAGGTTTCTAATGCGTTTGTGGAAAAAAATCAGCATATTTTTCATTTATCCCGCCTGTATGCTGGCAGCTGGCTTCGGACTCTGTATGGGCATACAGAACGAGCCGGGAAGAGCAGGTGCTTCAGAGCAGAAGCTGGCAGGAGTCTCGGAAGAAATGCAGGCCGGGACTTCGGAGGCAGTGAAGTCCGGGGCCGGGGGACAGGGCCGGGCCGGGGAGGAGCTGTCCGTCCAGGCGGTGGAGCTGCCGGAGCAGGTGATTACGGCGGATACCCGGTATGTGGTGAAAAGCTTCGATCTGACGGACGCCAGCCGCACGGAGACACAGGAGCCACTGCCGGAGCAGTATATCGGCATGGACAGGCAGGCTTTGGTGTCGGCTCTGGACAATTATGAGAAATCCCCTTCCCTGGAGGATCTGGGAAAGGGCTTTCTGTCCGTGGATGTGGAGCGTTTTTCAGAGGACGAGATTGTGGTGCGTAAGAATTATGAGAGCGCTGAGAAGTGCACCCAGTTTTACCTGGCGGTGGAGAACCATTACGTGGTGGTGTACGAGGCGGATAAAAAGACGAAGTACATGACCACCGGGATCCCCCTTGCAAGCCTGTCCGATGAGCTGGCAAAAGAGATTATGGAGTTCAAATTTGTGGGAAGCGAGGCGGAGCTGTATACCTTCCTGGAATCCTACTCCAGCTAGAGCGTGTTTGAAAAAAGGAATGATTCAGAAGAAGATGAGCAGAAAAGAGACGGCAGAAAAGAAAATCCGTATTGGAATCATTGGCGGCGGCGCCAGCGGCATGATGGCGGCTGTGGCGGCGGCCCGGACGGTGTCTGCACAGTGCGGGACGGGCGGCGGGAAAGCAGCGCGGGGGCGCGCCGGCATCGTGATCCTGGAAAAGAAGGAGCGGATCGGGAAAAAGCTTCTTGCCACCGGAAACGGGAGATGCAACCTGACGAACCTGGATTTTGACCTGGAGCATCCGGAAAAGTATTACCGGGGAGGGGAAGCGGAGCGCCTGGGGAGATATTTTGAACGGTTCGGCGTGAAGGAGACGCTGGAAGCGTTTTACGGCATGGGAATGCTGACCATGGACAGAAACGGCTATGTCTACCCCCGCTCCCAGCAGGCGGCCACGGTGCTGGACGTGCTGCGCTTTGAGCTGGAACGGCTTGGCGTGGAGCTGGAAACGGAGTGTCAGATCACCGGGATAGAAGCCCTGGACGGGGGAAAGGGCGGCTTTGTGGTGAGGATGGGAAGGGAAAGCCGTTTCTTTCACAGGCTCATCCTGTCCTGCGGCGGCCCTGCGGGGGAGAAGCAGGGAGGGATGGACGGCTTCCAGTATGCCGCATGCCTGGGGCATACAGTGACCCCTCTTCACCCTGCCCTGGTTCAGCTTCGCTGCAAAGGGGACTTCTGGAAATCCCTTGCAGGGGTGCGGGCGGATGCGGCTCTGGAAATGGAGGTGAAGGAGAAAACGGGCAGGCCCGGCGGAGCGGGAGAAGAGGGAGACGGTTCAGTCTCCTGCTACAGGGAGAGAGGCGAGGTGCAGCTCACAGATTATGGGATCTCAGGTATTCCGGTTTTCCAGCTAAGCCGTTATGCGGCGCAGGCGCTTGCCCAGGGAGGGGATGTGCGGGTGAAGCTGGACTTCCTGCCGGAGCTTCCGGGAGGAAGGGAGTGGGAGGACTGGTGCAGGAGACGTATGGATACATATGAGGGCCGTTCGGCACAGGAGCTGTTCGCAGGGCTTGTGAACAAAAAAATCCTCCAGACCCTGATGCGGCTGCACGGCCTGAAGGCAGAGACGGTGTTGGAAAGCGGGGAGAGACAGGCGGTGTGGGCCGTGCTGATGAAACTGCGTTCCTTCCCGCTGCGGGTGAGCGGGGCCAATCCTTTCGTGAACGCCCAGGTCTGCGCAGGCGGCATTCCCTTACGGGAGGTGACGGAGGGAATGGAATCGCGGGTGTGCCCGGGGCTGTATCTGGCCGGGGAACTTCTGGATGTGGACGGGATCTGCGGCGGTTATAACCTGCAGTGGGCCTGGACCTCCGGGTATCTGGCAGGCTGTGCTGCAGCCCGCAGCCTTCTGAAGGACTGAGAACAAGAGAAAAGCGAGGAAATACCTTTGATCAGAATACAACAGCTGAAGCTAAGGCCCGGCCACAGCCATCAGGAGCTTGTGCGAAAGGCCGCCAGAGCGCTTTCCCTGAAGCCGGACAGAATCGGGGAATGCCGCATTGTCAGAGCGTCCATCGACGCCAGGAGGAAGCCGGAGATCTGGTATTCCTATGTGGTGGACGTAAGCGTACAGGGCGTGGATGAGAAGCGCCTGACCGCAGGATGCAGGGATAAGAACATCAGCCTGGCGGTGGATCAGGAATACCATTTCCCGGAGCCGGGGACGGAAAAGCCGGAGCACCGGCCGGTGATCATAGGTATGGGGCCGGCAGGGCTTTTCTGCGCCTATTTTCTGGCACAGGCGGGCTATAAGCCCCTGCTTCTGGAGCGCGGGGCTCCGGTGGAGGAACGGGCCGGGGACGTGGAGGCGTTCTGGACGGACGGGGTATGCAGGCCGGAATCCAACGTGCAGTTCGGAGAAGGCGGTGCGGGCACTTTTTCGGACGGAAAGCTGAATACCCTGGTGAAGGATAAAGAAGGCAGGAACAGGGAGGTGCTGCGGGTTTTCGTCAGGCACGGGGCGCCGGAGCGGATCCTGTATGAGAATAAGCCCCACATCGGAACCGATGTGCTGACGGGAGTGGTGCGCTCCATGCGGGAGCAGATCACCGCCTGGGGCGGAGAGGTAAGGTTCCATACGAAGGTGACGGATCTGATCCTGGAGGGGGAGCGGATCTGCGGTCTGGTATGTGAAGACGGAAGCCGCCTTTCTGCTTCCCAGGTGGTGCTTGCCATCGGGCACAGCGCCAGGGATACCTTTGAGATGCTGCTTTCCAGACGGATTCCCATGGAGGCGAAGTCCTTTGCCGTGGGGCTTAGGGTGGAGCACCCCCAGGAGCTGATCAACCGCTCCCAGTACGGGCAGACGGCGCCGGAATATCTGCCTGCCGCCTCCTATAAGCTGACGGCCCGGACCGGGGAAGGACGGGGCGTGTACTCCTTCTGCATGTGTCCCGGCGGATACGTGGTCAACGCCTCCAGCGAGCCGGGCAGGCTGGCGGTAAACGGTATGAGCTACAGCGGCCGGGACGGCAGGAACGCCAACAGCGCCATCATCGTAGCGGTGACCCCGGAGGATTACGGGGCGGACGGCCCCCTTGCGGGAATCGCTTTCCAGAGGAGGCTGGAAGAAAAGGCCTTCCTTCTGGGAAAAGGGGCGATTCCTGTACAGCGTTATGGGGATTATGCCGAAAGAGGGGACGGGGAGAAGCGGCAGGACTGGGTGAAAGCGGATTTCCTGCCCCAGACCAGGGGGGAATGGCGGTTTGCCGATCTGCGCGGCCTGTTTCCGGATTCGATAAGAAAGGCCTTTATTGAGGGGATGGAGCAGTTTCACCGCATGATTCCGGGCTTTGCGGACGATGCGGTCTGCCTTCTGGGCGTGGAAAGCCGCACCTCCTCCCCGGTGCGTATCCACAGGGATGAAAGCTTTCAGTCACAGATCCGCGGCCTGTACCCCTGCGGGGAAGGAGCGGGCTATGCCGGAGGGATCACCTCTGCGGCCATGGACGGCATGAAGATTGCGGAGGCTATTGCAAGACGCTTCCAAATCCTTTAAAATAGGGAGAAAAAGTGCCGGAGCAAACGTCCGGCACGAAGGCAAAGATGGAGGAGATGGCCGTGAAACAGTATCGGGAACGTTTAAAGGATAAAAAGAGGATTGTGGTGAAGATCGGTTCCTCGTCCCTCCAGCACCCGGAGACGGGGGAGCTGGATTATATCAAGCTGGAGGTGCTGGTCAGAGAGCTGTGCAACCTGAAGAACCAGGGAAAGGATGTGGTGCTGGTCACCTCCGGGGCCATTGCCCAGGGGAGGAAGGCCATGAATCTGACGCCGGAGGACATGGAGGGAGGCAATCGGATCGCCATGAAGCAGGCCTGCGCCGCCATCGGACAGGCCCGGCTGATGATGACCTATGAGAAAATCTTTTCGGAATATAATCAAACCACGGCCCAGATCCTGATTACCAAGAATACCATCATAGATGATCTGAACCGGTACAATGCCCACAACACCTTTTCCCAGCTTCTGTCCATGGGGGTTATCCCGGTGGTGAATGAGAACGACACGGTGGCCACCTACGAGCTGGAAATGGACAACGACACTCTCTCCGCCATTGTGGCGGCCCTGATCGGCGCGGATCTTTTGATCCTGCTCTCCGACATCGACGGGCTCTATACGGACGATCCCAGAAAAAACCCGGACGCGGAGTTTATCGATCTGGTGGAGGAGCTGAATGATGCCTACATGAGCATGGGCAAGGCAAGCACGGGCAGCAGTGTGGGCACGGGGGGTATGAATACCAAGCTGACCGCGGCAAGGATCGCCACAAGCTGCGGCGCGGACATGATCATTGCCAACAGCCGGGACGTGCGCATTCTTCACCGGATCATGGATGGGAGGCAGTACGGCACCCTTTTTGCGGCCCATGAGGATGCTGCTTTTGATCTGCCGGATTTTGTGGGCAGTCTGAACAGGTAGAGCGGCTGTGAACAGCAAACCGCCTGCCGTCTGTAAGACTGCGGGAAAACGGGATTTTGCCGCAAAGGAGGAGAAAACCATGAATATGGATGAAAAGATAAAACGGATCAACGAGCTTTACCACAAGTCCAAGGCGGAGGGGCTTACCGCGCAGGAGAAGGGGGAGCAGGCCAGGCTCCGCCAGGACTACATCAACAGCGTGAGAGGGAACCTGCGCGCCCAGCTGAACAACATCAATATTCAGAATGAGGACGGTTCCGTGGTGAATCTGGGAGAAAAGCATGCGGGAAAATGAGGGAAACCCTGCGGAACAGAAGAGGAAGCGCCGTATTCTTGCCCGGAAGCGGCGTGCCGCCCTTACGGACAGCCAGCGGCGGGAGCGTGAGGAAAGGATTCTGGAACTGTTTCTGGCTTCGGACGGTTATCTGGGCTGCGAACGGATCCTGACCTATGTTTCTTTCCGGGATGAGGTTTCCACCCATGAGCTGATCAGAAGGGCGCTGCGGGACGGAAAACGGGTTTTCTGCCCCAGGACGGAGCCGCTGGAGCGGGGCGGAGGGATGGAGTTCTATGAGATCCGTTCCTTTGAGGAATTAAGGCCCGGTTATCAGGGAATCCTGGAGCCTGCGCCGGATCCGGGGCAAAGATGGCCGGAAGCCGCAGCGAATGAGGATGGGAAGGACGGCCCGGTTTCGGAGCGCTGCAGGGCTGACCTGATGGTACTTCCCGGCGCAGCCTTTGACAGAAGGGGCTGCAGGCTGGGCTTCGGGGGAGGCTATTATGACCGCTTTCTCGCAGGCAGGAAGGGGCTCTCCACCCTTGCCCTGGCTTTTTCCTGCCAGATAGAGGAGGAGCTGCCGGAGGAGGATGGAGATATACGGGTACAGAGGATCCTCACGGAAAAGGGAGAAATCAGCTGCTGTTCACCGGCCGGCAGCAACGGCCGGTGAGCAGGATTCAGGGGCCTGATTCGGACAGAAGCAGACACAGCCAATAAAAAACGGACAGGAACGGAAGGAGGCCGCCATGGAACTGTTGGAAATGGGAAGAGCCGCAGCCGCGGCGAAGTATGAAATACAAAAATTAAATACGGAGAAGAAAAACGAAGCCCTGAGAGCTGTGGCCCATGGGCTCTGCCGGGACAGCGGAGAGATTCTTGCCGCCAATGCCGGGGATGTGGAGGCCGCCCGGGAGAAGGGAATGGCCGGCGGCCTGATTGACCGTCTGCGGCTGACGGAGGAGAGGATAGAAGCCATGGCGGAGGGGCTTTGTCAGATTGCCGCTCTCCCCGATCCGCTGGGAGAGGTGATGGAGCGCTTCACCCGTCCCAACGGTCTTGTGATCGAGAAAAGAAGGGTTCCGCTGGGGGTGATCGGAATTATCTATGAATCCCGTCCCAATGTGACGGCGGACGCCTTCGGCCTGTGCTTTAAGGCCGGAAACGTGTGCATCCTGAAGGGGGGAAGCGACGCGCGCTCCTCCAATACGGCCATTACGGAAAGCATCCGCCGGGCACTTTCCTCCTGCGGGATCAGCGGGGACGCCATCCAGCTGATCACGGACCCGTCCAGAGAGGCGGCGGAACGGCTGATGAAGATGAACGACTACGTGGATGTGCTCATCCCCAGAGGGGGCGCAGGTCTGATCCGGGCGGTGGTGGAAAACAGCACCGTGCCCGTGATCGAGACGGGCACCGGAAACTGCCACATCTATGTGGACGAATATGCGGATCTGGAAAAAGCGGTTCCCATCATCTTAAATGCCAAGATCCAGAGGGTGGGTGTGTGCAACGCCTGCGAGTCCCTGGTGGTGCATGAGAGGATCAGAGAGGCCCTGCTGCCCCCGCTGGCTGCCGCGCTCAGGGAAAAGGGCGTATCCATGCGGGCGGACGAGAGGGCGCTTGCGCTGATGGAGGGGGCGCAGGCCGCCGGGGAGGAGGACTATGGAAAGGAATACCTGGACTATATCCTCTCCATCAAAACCGTGGACAGCCTGGAGGAGGCCATCGCCCACATCAACCGTTATCACACGGGCCATTCCGACGCCATTCTGACGGAGAAGGAAGCCAATGCGGAACGGTTTCTGAATGAGATTGACTCTGCCTGCGTGTATGTGAACGCCTCCACCCGTTTTACCGACGGCTTTGAGTTCGGCTTCGGAGCGGAGATCGGCATCAGCACCCAGAAGCTTCACGCAAGAGGCCCCATGGGCCTGAAGGAGCTGACCGCCTACAAATACGCCGTCCGGGGAAACGGGCAGATCAGGACATAAAAAGCTCAGGAAAAAAGAATCAGGAGACAGGCAGCGTCAGGCTCTGCCCGGCGGCAGGGGCAAACGCTGCATGAACGATCCATCCAGAAGGAGCCGCCGGGGCGAGCCTCCAAAGGCGGCGGAAAAGAGGAAGAGAAATGAACAGCGTGACAGAGAAATTTTTAAGATATGTGAAGATAGATACCCAGTCCTGGGAGCCCAGCGAGACCTTTCCCAGCACCCTCAAGCAGAAGGATCTGGCCAGGCTTCTGGCCGGGGAGCTTATGCAGATGGGGGCCTCGGACGTGGTTTTTGATGAGGAATACTGCTATGTATATGCCTCCATCCTCTCAAACCTGTCCGTGGAGGAAGAAGCAGGGAAAAAGGTGCCCGTGATCGGCTTCATTGCCCATATGGACACCTCCATGGCGGTGAGCGGTAAGGATGTAAAGCCGCGCATCATCGAGAACTACCAGGGAGGGGACATTGTCCTGAACGAAAAGGAAGGGATCGTGATGGAGGCCGCAGAGAACCCGGAGCTTGCCGGCTATATCGGACAGGACCTGATCGTCACCGACGGAACCACCCTGCTGGGCGCGGATGACAAGGCGGGTGTGGCTGAGATTATGGCCCTGGCCGAGTACCTGCTTGCCCACCCGGAGGTAAAGCACGGAACCATCCGCATCGGTTTTACGCCGGATGAGGAAGTGGGACAGGGCGTGGAGCATTTTGACGTGGAGGGCTTCGGCGCAGATTTCGCCTACACGGTGGACGGAGGAGCCATCGGCGAGCTGGAGTATGAGAATTTCAACGCGGCGGGAGCCGTGCTCCATGTGAACGGCCGCAGCGTACATCCCGGCAGCGCCAGGAACAAAATGCTGAACGCCATCCTGCTGGCCCAGGAATTCCAGTCCCTTCTTCCCGTGTACGAGAATCCGGCTGCCACAGAAGGGTACGAGGGCTTCTACCATCCCGATATGATCAGCGGAAATGTGGAGCATGTGGACGTGGACTACATCATCCGCGACCATTCCAGGGAGAAATTCGAGGCCAGGAAGGCGTACTTTTTAAAGGCGGTGGATTTCCTGAATGAAAAATATGGCCGCACCGTTGTCCAGGCCGAGCTCACCGACCATTATTACAATATGAAAGAAAAGATCATGCCCGAAAATGCCCACCTCATCGATAATGCGGTGAAGGCCATGGAAATGGCGGGCGTTACGCCCATCATCACCCCCATCCGGGGCGGCACCGACGGCGCAAGACTGTCCTTCATGGGTCTGCCCTGCCCCAACCTGTGCACCGGAGGCCTGAACTACCACGGCAGATTCGAGTATATCTGTATCCAGTCTATGGAAAAGACGGTGGAGATCCTGAAAAATATCGTGTCCCTGTATGCGCAATAAGGGCGGTGAAGCTGTCTGCCCTGACTGCCCAAACACGCTAAAGGCTCCGGCCCTGCGCATGAGAGGGATAGAAACTGCCGGACAGAAACGGTGTCCGGCACACATTTTTTACATTTACAAGAGGAACGAAAATCATACATGAAAACAATACAAGAGATAGATAAGATCCTGGAAGCCATCGATCTTTCCGGCGAGCCTCCCGTACAGGAGCCTGACAGACAGTATTATTATCTGAAAAAGTGCCGCGGCTGCGTGGCGCAGGAAGCAGAAAGGCTGGGAAGGCCGCTGACTGCCTGTGTCACCACCTTTGGCTGCCAGATGAACGCCAGGGATTCCGAGAAGCTTTCCGGGATCCTGGAGCAGGCGGGATATGTGCTGACGGACAGCGAGGAAGCGGACTTTAACATTTACAATACCTGTACGGTACGGGACAATGCGGATCAGAGGGTCTATGGCCGCCTGGGCCATTTAAACAGCCTGAAAAAGAAGTCCCCCCACATGAAGATTGCCCTCTGCGGCTGCATGATGCAGGAGCCCGGAACGGTGGAAAAGCTTCGGAAAAGCTACCGCTTCGTGAATCTGGTATTCGGCACTCACAATATTTTCAAATTTGCGGAGCTGCTCTGCGCCGTATATGAGCAGGACGGCATGATCGTGGACATCTGGCAGGGTACGGACCAGATCGTGGAGGATCTTCCCGTGGAGCGCAAATATCCCTTCAAATCCGGCATCAATATCATGTTCGGCTGCAACAACTTCTGCAGCTACTGCATCGTTCCCTACGTGAGGGGACGGGAGAGAAGCCGCAGGCCGGAGGATATTATCAGGGAGATCAGGCAGCTTGCCGCCGACGGCGTGGTGGAGATCATGCTCCTGGGACAGAACGTGAATTCTTATGGAAAAAATCTGGAGGAGCCCATGAGCTTTGCCCATCTCCTTGAGGAGGTGGAGAAGATCGATGGAATCCGAAGGATCCGTTTCATGACCTCCCACCCCAAGGATTTGTCCGACGAGCTGATCCAGGTGATGGCAAAGTCGAAGAAAATCTGCCGCCACCTCCATCTTCCTCTCCAGTCCGGCTCCACCAGGATCCTGAAGGAGATGAACCGCCGCTATACCAAGGAGCAGTATCTGGCTCTGGTTGACCGGATCCGCACGGCGATTCCCGATATGGCGCTGACCACGGACATCATAGTGGGCTTTCCCGGAGAGGCGCCGGAGGACGTGGAGGAGACCATTGACGTGATAAAGAAGGTGCGCTTCGATAATGCGTTTACCTTCATCTATTCCAAACGCACCGGAACCCCTGCTGCCGCCATGGAAAACCAGGTGCCGGAGGAACTGGTGAAGGAAGGCTTCGACAGAGTGCTTGCCACGGTGCAGGAGACGGCGAGAGAGCAGGTGAAGCTTTTGACCGGAAGGACCATGGAGGCTCTGGTGGAGGAGCGCAATGAGCAGGATCCCGGCCTGGTTACCGGCCGCCTGTCCAACAATACCCTGGTGCACTTTCCGGGAGAGCCTTCCCTGATCGGCAGCATCGTTCCGGTCTGTCTGAAGGAATACAAGGGCTTTTACTTCCTGGGAGAGCAGGTCTGACAGAACAGGGAGCAAAAACGTGCGCCGTAAGGCGCACTACAAAAAGAGCGCTGCCGCGGCAGCGCTCTTTGAAACGGCTCAATTTAAATAAATAAAAACAGCAGGAAAGCAAAACTGAGTACAAGCCCAATGGCGGAGGTGATCACCCCTGCCAGCGCCACTCCGGAATGCTGTCCGGTTCTTACCAGGCTGACAATCCCCAGGATAAGCCCGATCAGGCTGATAATCAGCGGGATCACCATACACCAGCAGAATACAATCCCAAGTATGCCAAGTACAAGGGCGGTCACTGCAGGGCCATCCTTCTTCTTTTCCAGCTGATTGATGACAACAGGCCCCTGATAGGCTCCGCCTGCAAAATCATTCTGAAACTGTTGTTCCATCGTTCCTCATTTCCCGCGGACAAAAAAACCGCGTCGACAAAGTATTTTGTACCGGATAGCTTCAGCGGCGGCTTCTTAATAGAGCAGTCCGTTCAGAAGGAATACCACGCCAAAGCCAAGAACAATCTGGCATACCGTACCGATTGCAAAAGCAATGATAACGGAGGAAGCCTGTTTCTTCTTCAGGAAGGTGTTAAAATACAGGACGCCAAGCAGTACGCCGACGCACAGGCCAACCCAGGAATTCAGCAGAAAGCCCAGCACACAGCTGATGCCGGCGAGCACGGATACCCATGCGGGGATGGTGGCCAGAGGCTCATAGGGCTGTCCGCTTCCAAGGTAACGGCCGTTCACTGCCAGATCCACCTTGCTGCCGATCACCACCAGACGGCACTGCACATCGCCGAAGTTAACGGCATAGTCGATCATCTGTATGAACCAGTTAGCGCTCTTTAATTTATATTTGGCGCCGTCAACGATCAGAGCCCTGCCCTTGTATTCAATGGTATGGTTCACTCCATTGGCGTTTACTGTCCACGTTTTCTTCATTTGTTCGTTTCCTCCTCGGATCTTTCATGTATTGTATAGCTTTGATTATCTCAGAAAATGGATGGAATGGCAAGAAAATTATTATATTTTTTTAATAAAATTGTAACAGTTCAGCCATATCGGTTTGTTCGGTCAAAACCATGCTCGCATGGTTT